>JAILFE010000055.1 GCA_024697725.1 Oscillospiraceae bacterium | reverse complement strand
GTATGATCTCCCTTTTGTCCTGTGCAGCTGTGAGCTCTGCACGGATATAGGAAAGACGCCCGGACATATCATCGTTCTGTGCCATAATATCAGCTCCAACTAAAACGGCATATATCTGTGATATATTGTCCTATGCTGCATAATCAGGTGAAATATTTCTGCTTCCCGAGCAGCATGAACATCATTTCGAGCCTTACCCTGTCTCGGTGTTCGGGCTTTGCCATATAGTACACATAATTTTCAAGGACATTTATATCCGGCACCGATCTTCCCTCGATCTTGAAATTCTCATACCCCATAGGCACATATCTGTTATATATGCTCTCGGGCGTTATATGAGTAGAGTACTGCACGGTATCATACAGATGTCTTTTCATCTGCTCGCAGTAAAAATCATCCCCCTTGAAGGGTGCGTTCGGATGCTTTTTCCTGAATTCGGCATATTTTATATGTGCTTCTCCTATGCTCCTGTAATGCTCCGCACGGCGCGGACAGTTCGGTGTGCAGCAGGCGTTTATCAGCAGCTCCAGCTTTTCCTTGTGCGGAAGACGCTCCAGAAGCTCGAAGTTATTGTTGTGATTGTAATCGAGCACGACAAGGCTGTAATCCTTCTCCAGCTCCGCATTCAGTTCGTTTTCATCGGTTATCTGCTTGCAGGTCGAGCTTGTGAGCTTGTAGCGCGGATAATGCTTTCTGATATATTCTTCGAGCAGCGGCGAGAATACTATGACCTCATTCATGCCGTTGTCCGCCATTTTCAGCACCTTGTTGCAGAACTCATCCGAAAGATGCTCTTTTTTTAACAGGGGGTTCGTGAACGTGAACCTCAGCGGTATGCCCCTTGCATTGAACTGCTGTATGACTGCGGCGATAACGCGGTCATCGGTCTTTCCCTCGAAATATCTGCCGCCGTTCCAGAGCGATGTCGGGAACGTGCCGTATACCGAACCTATCTTCACATCGTCATAGAAGCGGTCGGGATATTTTCTCATATAATCCGCCAGTATCATATTCAGCTTGAAATGTCTCAGAAAATCGGGGATATGATATTTTATGCTCATAATGCATTTCCTTTCATAAGAAGCTGCGAGATATCCGCAAACTGTCCGGGTGTGAGCTGCTCGGGACGCGCCGAAGCCTCTGCCCCGCTTTTTTCTATCGCGGATATAACATCCGATTTTTCTATCCCGAGAGCAGAGGATATGGAATTTGCCGCAGTCTTTCTCCTCTGTGAGAACGCGCCGCGCACCACTCTGAAATACTGCTCCTCGTTTCCAAGCTCGAACGGCGGCTTTTCGCGTATATTCAGCCTTATCACGCAGGAATCCACATTCGGCGGCGGCATGAAACTCCCTCTTGACACCTTGAAAAGCATCTCCGGCTCGGCGTAATATCTGACCGCATAGGTCACAGCGCCGCATTCTCTTGTGGCGGGCATCGCGCAAAGGCGCACTCCTGCCTCCTTCTGCACCATGACGGTTATCGACCTTATCGGCAGTCTGCTCTCAAGAAGGCGCATTATCACGGGAGAGGTGATATAATACGGAAGATTAGCACATACAGCCGTTTCAAGTCCCGCAAGATCGGTCCTTATTATCTCTGCAAGGTCGGTCTTCATGACATCGGCGTTCACGATATGCACATTGTCATATCCCGCGAGCGTTTCGGCGAGTATCGGCATCAGCCTCGTATCTATCTCGACAGCCGTCACCTTGTCGGCACGCTTTGCAAGCTCACTCGTGAGCACTCCTATCCCCGTGCCTATCTCTATTATGCCGAATCCCTTTTTTGCGTTGCCGAGCTCGGCTATCCTGGGACATACGGAAGGGTTTACCAGGAAGTTCTGTCCGAGTGCCTTTGAAAATGTGAACCCGTGGCGGGATAGGATATCGCGTATGTTCTTTATATCGGTAAGCTCATTCATTTATGGCGTTCATCCTTTTTTTCGGGAATGGGTTGAAATCTCATCCGCAGTATGCTATAATAGGCATTGGATACTGCTCACCAGAAATATATTGCCGGATATCATTATACACCCTGCCGGGTGATGTGTCAATATTATTATTCAAACGGAGGTAAAGATAATGCTTGAAGAACTCAAAAAGGAAGTCTATGATGCGAACATCCTTCTCCCGAAATACGGTCTTGTGACATTCACATGGGGAAATGTTTCCGGCATCGACCGCGAAAAGGGATTGATGGCGATAAAGCCGTCGGGCGTTGAATATGATACGCTCACTCCCGATGATATCGTCCTTGTCGATCTCGAAACAGGTAAAAAGGCGGAGGGAGATCTCAACCCGTCATCCGATACCCCGACACATCTTGCGCTTTACAGGGCATTCCCGAACATAGGCGGCATCACACACACCCATTCGAGGAACGCAGTCGTTTTCGCGCAGGCAGGACAGAGCGTTCCCGCCTACGGCACGACACACGCCGATTATTTCTACGGCGAGATACCCTGCACCCGAAAGATGACAAAGCAGGAGATAGAGGGCAAATACGAGCTTGAGACAGGAAATGTCATAATCGAGACATTCAAAGATAAAAATATCGAGCCGGACGACGTTCCTGCCTGCCTTGTACATTCACACGGTCCGTTCGCATGGGGAAAATCCCCCTATGATTCGGTATATCATTCCGTAGTGCTCGAAGAGGTATCATATATGGCTCTCCATACTATACTTCTTGCAAATGCGCCCGCTCCCGCAGTTATGCAGCAGGAGCTCCTTGACAAGCACTATCTCAGAAAGCACGGCAAGAACGCTTATTACGGACAGAAAAAATAATTGTAATAATGCTCTGATGAAAACAGCCGCAGCAGCTCCCTATTCTTTCGGTGAGACTGCTGCGGCTCTTTATTTTCTTTTCTGTATGATATTCAAAGCGTTACGCAAGCCGACGAGGGAGAGAGCTTTACATCCTTGTCAACGGAAGAAAGCGTATACCCGCCCCTGAAGCCCTCGAGCGTCACATTGCCGTTCTCATCGGTAATGACCTCGGTATCGGTGCTCCATTCCTTGTGTATAAGATCATACAGCATATCGTATGAGGGCTTGGTGCTGCCGTCGCGGCGGACGAATCCGCAGGGAGCGTTCAGCCATGCGCCGTCTGCAAAATCCCATGTGGTAATGCCTTTTACATTGGGATCGGCAAAGAGCGTTCTGTACATTTCCTCGATCTCTCTGCACTGCCGCTCCTCGCCCTTGGGAGTTGACGGCCACTGCTCTGCCGTCACCTTGAAATCGTTGAGATCCTCGATCTCGGACGGAACGAGATAATCGCCCGAGGTTATGGTATTCTCGGTGAAGTGTATAGGAAGCCCGAATCTGCCGAACCTGCCCAGCACATCCTCTATCTTCGCCTTGCCCCAGTAGCCCTGATGCTGATGCGACTGGATGCCGATAGTCGTGATAGGCACGCCCGCGTCGAGACATCTTTCTATAAGCTCTTCATACTTCACCGTGGTATTGAAATCATTGAGCAGCAGTTCGGCGCCGGGATTCATTTTTTTCGCCTCGTCGAATACTTTTTTCACAAGACCTACCTGACCGTATTCATTGCACACCCTTGTCACGGCGTTGTCGTATTTGTCGAATACAGGCATGATAACGACCTCGTTTATCACGTCCCACTTGTCGATGATGCCCTTGAAACCGCCGACCTCGCGGTCTATCCTGCCGAGGAGCTTTTCAAGTATGGTCTTGTTGTCGTATTTCATGAGCCAGTCGGCGCATACCGTGTGCCATACCAGCGGATGCCCCTTGAGCACAACTCCGCGCTCTTTCAGATAACGGGCGGTGTTCATCAGCTTTTCGGTATTGGGCTTTCCCTCTTCCGGCTCGAAATTGCCGAGATAGAACGGGAGCGTTGCATAATTGAAGAGCTTCAGCCATTTTTCGGTGCGGTCTTTCATCAGCTCCTGCACCGTTTTTCCGAGCTCCGGTATCATCTTCGGCTCTTCGTCCTTCATGGAAATATAGGCGAGCGTGTCAAAGCCGCCGCATCCGAAAAGGAATTCATGCGACTTCTGGGTGAAACGGAGCTTCGTGTTTTTTACGGGCAAACCGTTTATATCGGTGACTGCTATGGTTTTCTGTGATTTTCTGTGGCTGAGATCTGACATGATTCTTCCCTCCGGCATTATTATACTTTTTACGGCATACTGTATGGCGATATCCGCTCGGATATTATTCTCAGGATATCACAGAAGTATTTTGTTGTCAATGTATTTTTTATAAACAAAGCGGCTTTGCAGAAACAACGCAAAAAATGAGAACCGCCCTTTTTATCCCCCGCAATTTTTAACTTGCATTATATACCGGTTTTATGGTAAAATTATTTAAGAATTTTTATTTTTATCATCCCGAATTTTATACTTCATACAAAAAGGAGCTGTATTGACATGATAAGAACGACCGATACCGAAAATGGAAAAGTCCGCGGACTTCCCGCCGCAGACCCGCGCATCACCTCCTTCAAGGGCATTCCCTTCGCCGCACCTCCCGTAGGGATCAACCGCTGGCGTGCTCCGCAGCCGTGCGAGAGCTGGGGCGGTGTGCGCGACTGTTTTGAATTTGCGCCGATATCGGTGCAGGATACCCCGGGGCTCGGTACTGACATATACTGCCGCGAATGGCACGTTGACCCCGAGATACCTATGGGCGAGGATTGTCTTTATCTCAATATATGGACGAATGCCAAGAACAAGAACGACCGTCTTCCTGTACTGGTATGGTATTTCGGCGGCGGCTTCCAGTGGGGATATACCGCAGAAATGGAATTTGACGGCGAACGTCTTGCAAGGCGCGGTATCGTTGTCGTTACAGTGAATTACAGGCTCGGTGCGTTCGGATTCCTCGCTCATCCGCAGCTCACTGCGGAGCAGCCCGATGCTCCCTGCAATTTCGGAAGTCTTGACCAGCAGGCGGGGCTCAAATGGGTGAGAAGGAATATAGCCAACTTCGGCGGCGATCCCGAAAATATCACTATCGCAGGACAGTCGGCAGGCGGCGGCAGCGTACTGGCACAGATGGCGTGCCGCAACAACCAGGGTCTTTTCCAGAAGGCTACAGTCATGAGCGGTATGTTCAAAAACCCCTATGTAGAGAACAATTTCTTTATCCCCCGTTCACTGGAGGATGCCGGAAAGCTCGGCGAACAGCTGTTTGAAGCCCTCGGAGTAAAGACTCTTGAAGAGGCAAGAAAGCTCGACGCGCAGTTCATCCGCAGCACCTATTCCGATCTCAGGAACAAGACGGGCGTTATGTTCACGATAGTAAATGACGGTCTTTTCTGCACGGGCGATTCGCTCGCCGCTTTCAGGGACGGCACACGCAGCCGTGTACCTGTTATGGCAGGCAATACCGGCGATGAGTTCTTTGAGTTCATCCATGCGAAAGACGAGGAACAGCTTACATCGCTTGCCAAGGAATATTTCGGCGACAATGCCGAAAAGTTCCTGTCCTTCCCCGAAGCGCACGTAAAGACCGAGATAGGCTACGCTCCCGTATCGGCGCCCGAGATAGGAGTTAAGACAGCATTCCTTTCGGAGAGCGCTATGGCTGATACAAAGCCCTGCTATTACTACCGCTTTATCCCCGACATCCCCGGAGAGGATAATCCCGGCACTTTCCACTCCTGCGATCTCTGGTTCTTCTTTGAGACGCTCGCAAAATGCACCCGTCCCTATGAGGGCAGACATTACGATATCGCAAGGCAGATCTGCGATTACTGGGCAAACTTCATCAGAAGCGGCGATCCCAACGGTTCTGACCTGAACGGAAACAAGCTCCCCGAATGGAAGACCTTCACCGCAGAAAGCCGCAACGAAATGGAATTCACTCCCAACGGCGCTGTACCGACAGTCGAAAAGGACGGATTTGTAAGATTCCTGACCGAAAATATAATCAACAATAAATAATAATACGAAACCGGAGAATATATCTATGGATAACAATAATAAAGAAAACGGCTCGAAATACAAGGTGACCTTTATATCCAACGACTACAAGAACGCTGAGACGGGCGAAAAGGCTGAGGGTCTGACCATTATCGTCAACGGTATCCTCAAGGAAGGGCTCGACAAGATAATCCGCGAGAGCAACGGAAAATACAAGACCTATGCCGAGGTGCTCGGAGACGCTGTATTCATGGGACTTTACAAGGTCGTGGAGAATATCAGAAACGGCGTGACCGACGACCCGACAGGACTCAGATAAGTTATATAGAAAGAGGAATAAAGCTATGAGCAAGACACCCGCATTCAATCCCTATCTCCCGTCATGGGAGTATATCCCCGACGGCGAACCCTACGTTTTCGGCGACAGAGTATACGTCTACGGATCGCACGACTTTTTCAACGGCTATGTGTTCTGCATGGGCGACTATGTCTGCTGGTCGGCACCCGTTGACGATCTCGGCAACTGGCGCTATGAGGGCGTGATATATCCGAGGAATGCCGATCCTCTCAACAAGGAGGGCAAGATGTGTCTTTATGCCCCCGATGTCACGGTGGGACCGGACGGAAGATACTATCTCTACTATGTGCTTGACAAGATATCCATAATATCAGTAGCCGTATGCGACACCCCCGCAGGGAAATATGAATTCTACGGATATGTTCATTATCCCGACGGAACACGTCTCGGCGACAGAGAAGGCGACGAGCCGCAGTTCGACCC
>JAILFE010000416.1 GCA_024697725.1 Oscillospiraceae bacterium | reverse complement strand
CCGAGGATACCTGCCGTATATTCGGAAGCCGCAAGCCGGCCTTCGAGGTCTGATATCTCATCCGCAGAGGCATCATCGGAGATCACCGCCGCCGCGTCATATCTGAATATCCCGCCGAACTGCCTGTCCGCCACTGAGGATATCGCATACTGGAGCCCGAACGCCGCGATAAGGAGCGCCGTGCAGCCCGCTATCCCCGTGACGGTCATTACGAGCTTTATCTTGTATCGGAAAATGTTGCGGAATGTCACCTTGCGTGTAAAGCTCATCCTTTTCCAGACCGGAGCTATCCTTTCGAGCAGTATCCTCCTGCCCGAAGCAGGCGGCTTGGGACGCATCAGCGCCGCAGGCACCTGTGCAAGCTCCGCTCTTCCCGCGAAAAGCGCGGAGAGTGAAGTGCAGAGCACCGATGCTCCCATACATCCGAAAAGATAGTCATACCTCACGGGCGTTTCTATATCGGTGAAATTATACATCGTGCTGTATGCGTCGAATATAAGGCGGGGTATCAGTTCAAGTCCGAGGATAACTCCCGCCGCGCTGCCGATAATGCTCGCCGTTGCCGCATACAGCACATACTGTGCCGCTATTGAGACATTCCCGAATCCCAGAGCCTTGAATGTGCCTATCTCGGTGCGCTGCTCCTCGACCATGCGCGTCATCGTGCATATGCATACCAGTGCCGCTATCATGATAAAGAATATCGGGAACACAGCCGCCACCGCGTCAACCCTTTCGGTATCATCGGTATAATCGGCATAGCCGGTGTTGTAGTCGTCCCGGGTGAAAACATACCATTCTGCACTATCAAGGCGCTCGTCGAGCTCCTTCTGTGCATCGTCGAGCTCGGCATAGCCGTCGTCTATCTTCTTCTTTGCATCATCAAGCTGCTTTTTCGTGCTTTCGAGCTTTTTTTCACCCTTTTCGAGCTCCGCGCTGTACTGCTCGAGCTGCTCACGCGCCGATGCGAAGCCCTCGGCGGCGGCGTTCATCGAGCCTTCGCGAATATTCAGCTCCGATTCGGCGGAATATACATATTTCATCGCCATTTCATTCGCAGCGGCGGCATTGTTCCCCGCCTGCTGCTTTCCGCCGGAGGGGTCGTCAGGGGGAGATACGATATATATCGCAAGATAATCCTTTATGGGAGCGGATATCCCGAATTCCTCATACAGTTCCTGCACATCCGAAAGCCTCTCCGAGAGCGCGGGAGAGAGCACCCGCTCATAACTCTCGGAATATTTCGCAAGAGTATCGGAAACAAACGAGGATGTGCTCTTGAGCATCGAGAGCCTGCGTTTTTTCTCCCGCAGCTCCTCTGCGCCATTTTCGTAATCGCTTATGCTCTTGTCGTAGGAGTTCTTCGCGGCGAGATATTTGTTGCGCTCGGATGCGATCTGCTCCATTCCGTCATTGTATGCGCCGATAGCAGTGTCATAGTCGCTCTTTGCCCTGTCAAGCTCTTCTCTTGACCCGGACATTTCCTTCATCGCGTCGCTTCTGATCCTGCCGCATTTTTCCGCGAGCCTTTTTCCGGCGAATATCTCCAGCCTGTCCGCCATACCATCTGCGGCGGCATCATATTCTTCGGAAAAAGCAGTATAGCTTCCAGGCAGCCTGATATACAGATCTGTATACGCCTCATAGGAAAAATCATTTTCGGGGATGTATAAAAATCCGTTCACTATGCCGTTCCCGAGCTTTGACATCCCTCTTTCATATGATATGTATTTCGGAGAGCGCACAAGCCCCGTGACGGTATATTCCGTGCGGGAGAGCACATCGGATATATCGTCGCCGCTCTTTGCGGACAATACTATCCTGTCTCCGACGTTTATCTGTTCGCCTTTATATATGCGGCTGTCGGCAAGGCATTCGCCGTCCGCCGAGGGGTATGTCCCTTCAACGAGCACGGGGATATCCATACCGGCATCCGCATCATAGGAATACGCCCTGACTATGAGCCGTCCTCCCGAGGTATCGGCAAAAAGATCGGAGGAATACCCCTTGCATAGCATATCTGCAGCGATGCCCGTTTCATCGGCGACAGCGCCGATATCCTCATCATCAAATCCCAGTGTGGATTTAAGGTGTATATCCGCGAGCCTCTGTTCATTCAGATATTTCCACGCGGAATCCTTCATATATCCGCTCGATGCCTTGACCCCGCTGAAAAAAGAACAGCCTATCGCTATTATCGCCATTATCGACAGAAAACGCTTCGACGTCTTTATCATGCCGCGCAGTGTATTTTTAAAGATCATATCCCACCATTACCATTCTATCTCTTCAACAGGTGTCGGACGGCGGTTGAGGACTATCCTCGAGACCCTTCCGTTCTTCATGGTTATCACTCTGTCCGCCGCAGGAGTGATCGCGCTGTTGTGCGTTATGACTATCACTGTCATACTGCTTTCGGCGCAGGTCCTTCTTAAAAGCTGTAAGATATTTTTACCCGTAGCGCTGTCGAGCGCACCTGTAGGCTCGTCGCACAGCAGCAGCTTGGGGGATTTTGCAAGCGCACGCGCTATGGATACTCTCTGCTGCTCACCGCCCGAGAGCTGTGAAGGGAAATTGTTCATCCTGTCGGCAAGTCCGACCTGTGAGAGCATCTGCGCAGGGTCGAGGGTACTTTTGCATATCTGTGCGGAAAGCTCGACATTTTCAAGTGCCGTCAGGTTCTGCACGAGATTGTAGAACTGGAACACAAATCCGATATCATATCTGCGGTATGCGGTGAGCCTGCGGTTATTGTAGGAAGCGATATTCTTCCCGTCAACGATGATATCGCCGCTGTCACAGCGGTCCATGCCGCCGAGCATATTCAGCACGGTGGTCTTGCCCGCGCCCGAAGCGCCCACTATCACGGCAAATTCGCCTTTTTCTATATCAAAGCTGACATCATCGGCGGCTGTTATCTTCACATCGCCCATTTTATAGCTCTTGGTAACATTTTTCAGAGAAACAAAGCTCATCGTACTTCTCCATTCATATCGGTGTTCACGGTATTGCCTATATTATATCATACCCAAATCACTATTTAAAGTGTTATTTTCAACAAATTAATAAAATACGCCGTGCCGGTATCCTTCTTTTCGCGCTCGCGGTAATATATCCGCGCAAGGGATCATATAATTTGCAGAGAGGATACTCATTATCACGAACGGAGGTATATACCATGGCAGAAAACAACGATCTTGACAGGCTCGCAAAACGATATAAAGAGGAAATGCTCAAGCTT
The DNA here is from genome assembly GCA_024697725.1 of Oscillospiraceae bacterium. Classification (GTDB taxonomy): domain Bacteria; phylum Bacillota; class Clostridia; order Oscillospirales; family Ruminococcaceae; genus RGIG4694. The sequence continues at coordinate 1,892 of JAILFE010000416.1, read as the reverse complement.
TACCGCATGAACGGCGCTCCCGCAGAGCCCTCCGAAAAGCCGAAGCCCGGAAAGCCTCCGGCAAAGCCCGAGCCTCCAAAGCCTCCCATGCCTCCCATACCGCCCGAGCCTCCAAAGCCAAAGACAGTTGTATGCAAAAGCAGCGGAGAATGCCGCTTTGCCCCGCCCGAGGATATATTGGGCATGGCATCGGGAACAAAGCCGCAGCCGGGATATGCATACGATACGGCGCGTTCGCTGCTCGACGGGACGGGAAATACCGCGGATAATCTCGTATCGGCGGGGATACCGGATATGGACAGCAACAGCTCTCCGCCCGTGCAGACCTTCGACGGTATATTCATATGCTCTCCCGTGCCGAAAAAATATGCTCCCTCATCCTCCGACGGCTCGCAGTCCGCCGTTTTCAGCGAGATGATACCGCCGTTTCTGAAGCTCCCGCCCGATTCTTCTGATATCGTGATACCCGATGCAAACTTCTCACTTTCGGACAGATGGCGCACTCTCACGGGCGACAGCGGCTGGGGATGGTTCTCCGCAGAGATAACAGCATCCGATGCCCCCGTCGTCGGTGCTACGATAGTCATAGCAAGAACATCCTCCGACCGTGTGCTGCTTTCAAGGATAACCGGAGCGGACAAAAACGGTATGACACCCGTCCTGCCGCTGCCCGCTCCGGTATACAAAGACGGCGGATGCCGCCCCTTCGCGGAATATGAGATGTCGGTATTCGCAGAAGGGTATCAGCCTGTAAAGGCGGATATCTGCATATATGCGGGTATAAAAACTATAGTCCCGCTCACTCTGACAAAGCAGGGATCATGAACAGATATGACCTTTGCAGAGCTCTGGATACCGCCGCCGCGAACGATCCGCGGCTCATGCCCGTGAGCAGCTGTGATGACGAGCATATCCGCGCCGCTCTGATGATATTCCAGCAGGAGCATCATCTCCCCGCTACGGGAAAAGCCGATATCATCACACTGAAAAAGCTCTGCGGTGTATGTACACCTTTGCCGCTTGCCGCCGCTGCCTACAGATATCCTCTTCATCTCGGCAGCAGCGGTTCTGCGGTGATGATACTCCAGGCCATGCTCGACAGGCTCTCCGATGAATACGAGAATCTCTTCCGCCCCGTAACGAACGGGATATACGACATCCCCACACAGAACGATATCATGCTGATACAATCCGCCTGCGGCATATATCCGAACGGCTGCACTGATATCATCACATGGAATACGATAACAACACTATTCAACGCACTTATACAGCAGTAAAGCCGCGAAGCAATGCTTCGCGGCTTTACTCTATTCATGTAAGAAACGCGGTCGTTACAGGTGAAATGCCGAGGAACGATCCATAGTCTGTTTCCCTGTCCTTCGGCAGCAGACTGTAATACGCCGAACCGTCATCATATTCTATGATCACCGCGGCAGTAAGGTGAGAAACCTTCTTTTCGGAATAGAACGTGATGAGCCGTCCGTGTTCGAGCGGGAATATGTTCTGTATAAAATAACCGGAACATATCATGTCGAATTCCCCGGCATTTTTTGTGCTGTCGTCCAGCTTTATCTCATAATAATCATTTCCGGGAAGATCACCCGGGATAAAGCCGACTATATGCCTGCCGTTATCGACCATTATGCAGGGATAATGCTGTTCCCTTATCCCGAAAACGCCGTCCATATACTCGGTATATGTATTATAGTCTATCTTCTCATACTACGGGCTTACCGCCTTCCATAACCGCTACACATGAGTTTGTTGTTCCTAAATCGATTCCTATTATTTTTCCCATAATTTTTGCTTCCTTTCTTTTGAGGTGATACCTCGAATTTTAATTTATATAAATTTTACAATTTTCATTGTTAAAATTAATAACTTTATTG
>JAILFE010000371.1 GCA_024697725.1 Oscillospiraceae bacterium | reverse complement strand
CTGACCGTAGGTCAGCAATAAGCAGACATTAATCAGGTAGTGCGCTGCAAATCTTTGATTTGCAGCAGCAGAAGCGGCTGTAAGCAGCCGCTTCTGCCAATAACCGCCCGTAGGGCGGTTATTGAGCACGCACTATATTATAATTATATGTAATGGAGTGATAAAAAGTGCGTATCGTTGTTATTTCTGATTCACACGGCGCGTCCGACAGCCTCAGAAAAGTCGTTTCGCGCAATATCGGCTTCTGCGACTTCTTTATACACCTCGGCGACGGCGAACGCGATGTCGATTCCGTGAGGAGCGACTTCCCGCAGGCCGATATACGCTTTGTTCGCGGCAACTGCGACTATGACAGCAACGCCCCCGGTACACTGGTCATCCCCGCCTGTGACGGGATAAAGATATTCTGCACTCACGGGAACAGATATCATGTACACAGCTCGCCGATGTCGGTATGCTATGCCGCAGAAGAGCAAGGATGCAGGATAGCGCTCTTCGGGCATACTCACTGCCGTTTTACCGCCGAGAGCGGCGGGATATATCTGATGAACCCTGGCAGTCTTTCTCTCCCGCGGGACGGAATGCCGCCCTCCTTCGGCTGCATAGATATAAAGGACGGGAATATCGTGCTCTCGGTATCCGATCTGGTATAGATATCGTTCACCGATAATATTGTTTATATCAGACAAAACACTGCGGCGGTTTTTGTGGATTAGTTAGATTTTTATAAAAATGCAGGCGTCATATTGTTATTATATGTGAAATATGCTATAATTCAAACAGTATTATCATCTATAAAATCACCTGAAAATCTGAAAGGATGATCCGATGAAGCTGATGAAGAGGATATTTTCATTTATCGTGGCGGGGACCGTGGCGGCTGTGACCTTCGCCGTTACCCCTGTGACAGCACAGGCCGCGAATACAGGCGGATACTGGAAATATACCGGCATGAAGATATACTGCCTTCAGGCTCCCGGCAATGCAGAAACAACAAAGGCATCTTTCGACCGGGACGGTACAAAGACCACCTTCAAGACCGGCATAACGGACAGCGGCTACACTTTCCACGTCACACAGAAAAGCGATGAATCATCCGGTGTACACGACCTGACCTTCACCTCTCCTGCCTCGTCATATTACAGCGCCGGAGAAAAGGTATCTGTCGATTTTACCGCAAAAGTGCAGTATACACCCGGCGCATCTTCATATCACGAGCCTGAGACAAAGGTCCGCGCCGGCTTTACAGAGGGAAAATTTACCGCTGACAGCCTGCGGCAGTCCTACAGCTCAGTCTTCAAGAACAGCGGCGGCGGCAAGGATATCGCTGCGAAAGCTAACAAGACCGACAGGACAGGCAAGGCATCCGGCACGCTTTCCGCAAAATTCCCCGACCCGGCTTCAATGTCCGACAAAAGCGGTATAGTCAATATCTATATCAGCTGCAAAACGGGCTCGATAAACCTTGCTGCGATATATACCTACAAATGGACAAAGGGAACAAAGCCCTCCGATGCAGAGTTCGCATATATACAGATAACTATGGAAAAGGGCTCCTCGATCCGCCTTGACAGCATCCTCACGGACGGCAGCGCCGCAAAAGCAAAATATTCAAGCTCCAAGAGCTCGGTCGCATCCGTTTCTTCAAGCGGCAAGGTGACCGCAAAGTCCAAGGGCACAGCAGTGATAACGATCACCTGCGGCAAGATCACCATAAAGATACACATAAAAGTCACGTAAGACGGCAATAATCGCTTTCCCCGGATATATCAGTATATCCGGGGATATTTCATATCCGTATAAGGGTTGATTTTTCGGGCGCTTTGTGGTATCATTTAATCAGACATACTTGCGTAAACGAAAGGATATTCTATGGATAAATTTGAGCTAGTATCTCCGTACAGACCCGCGGGAGATCAGCCGCAGGCGATAGAAAAGCTGTGCAGCGGCGTAATGTCGGGCATGAAGGAGCAGACTCTGCTCGGTGTGACAGGCTCGGGCAAGACCTTCACAATGGCAAATGTGATAGCAAAGCTCAACCGCCCGACACTCGTATTCGCACACAACAAGACCCTTGCGGCACAGCTCTGCTCGGAATTCCGCGAGTTTTTCCCGAACAATGCGGTCGAATATTTCGTAAGCTACTATGATTACTATCAGCCGGAGGCATACATCCCTTCGACCGATTCCTTCATCGAAAAGGACAGCGCCATAAACGACGAGATAGACAAGCTGCGCCACTCCGCGACGCTCGCACTTGCCGAGCGCAGGGACGTTATCATAGTTGCATCCGTTTCCTGCATATATTCTCTCGGTTCGCCCGCCGACTACCGCACTAATGTCATATCTCTGCGCTCCGGCACAGAGCTTTCACGCGAACAGCTTCTCGCGGCTCTCGTTTCGATACAGTACGAACGCAACGATATCAATTTCACAAGAAATAAATTCCGTGTCCACGGCGATGTTGTGGAGATATTCCCCGCAGGTTCGACAGATACCGCTCTGCGCGTGGAATTTTTCGGCGACGAGATAGACCGCATATCCGAGATAAACGCGCTCACGGGCGATGTGATCGCACATCTTGCCCACGCAGCAATCTATCCCGCGTCGCATTATGTCGTTTCAAAGGATTCCATACACCGTTCTGTCGAAGAGATCGAACGCGAGCTTGCCGAAAGGATAAAATATTTCAAGGACGAGGGCAAGCTCGTTGAGGCTCAGAGGATAGAACAGCGCACGCTGTATGATATAGAGATGCTCGAAGAGATAGGCTTCTGCAAGGGGATCGAGAATTATTCCCGCATACTTGCGGGACGCGCACCCGGCAGCACGCCGTATACACTGCTCGATCACTTCCCGGAGGATTTCCTCCTCTTCGTCGATGAGAGCCATGTCTCGCTCCCGCAGATACGCGGTATGAGCGCAGGC
>JAILFE010000347.1 GCA_024697725.1 Oscillospiraceae bacterium | reverse complement strand
CGCAGCGCAGGGTATGGCGAAGATGCGGCAGGAATTTATTTTCTACAAGCGAGCCTACGATGATGTTTCGCAGAACGCTTTGTGGCAGTATATGCTGGAATACTTTGTCAAGCGTTATGAGTATGAAGCAAAAGAAAAGTTGCATACCGAAGTCCTCAATACGCAGTTGAAATACTCTATTCGGTTGTATTGCTACGGCTGCGTCGGTATGACGAAAGAATGGCTGTTGAACGATAACACGACCTCTGCCGAAACCGTTGTTCAGATGATGTTTGAGTCTATGCCTGATAATATGAAAGAGATCTATTTTTGAGCATCAGAACTTTGAATCATCGACATTGTCTATATCCCGACTGCTTTTCTTGTTACGGGCGATGCGACAGTTTTACCTGTGCTATCAGAATCGGCACACACTGTGTGCCGAATTGAGCTGGTCACATCATGTATGAAAGCAGTTTCCGTGACGCTTGACAAATTTGTTCTCTCCTACTATAATTATAATAGTGAAAAGGGATAAACGCCTGTAAAGGAGTAATCTATGAGCAACGAAATTTCGATAAATGAGAATGAAATAAATGATCTGTACAGCAGTGTGAGCCTTATCATCACAGATGCTCGCAACAAGGTTTATTCTGCTGCCAATTCAGCTATGGTAACAGCGTACTGGAATATCGGGAGAATAATCTATGAGCAGGAGCAGAAAGGCAATGACCGCGCTGAGTATGGGCAGTACATTATCCGAAACCTTTCAGCTAAGCTGACAAAGGAGTTCGGAAAAGGCTTTACATCAACAAATTTGAAGTATATGCGCCAATTCTATGCTACGTTTCCAATTGGTCACACACTGTGTGACCAATTGAGCTGGTCGCATTATCGACATTTGATGAGGGTAACTGATGAAAAAGCCCGTTTGTTTTATATGGAAGAATGTGCAAAGTCAAATTGGAGTGTAAGACAGCTCGAAAGGCAGATAAACAGCTTTTTCTATGAGCGTCTGCTGTCAAGCCGGGATAAGGAAGCTGTAAAGGACGATGCAAACAGCAAAGAGCCTGAAAAAACACCTGAGGATTTTATCCGCGATCCGTATGTTCTTGAATTTATCGGCGTAAAACAATCTCCGAAACTATATGAGACCGACTTGGAACAAGCACTTATCGATGAATTGCAGAAATTCCTGCTTGAACTCGGACGCGGTTTCTCGTTCGTTGCCAGACAAAAGCATATTGATCTTGACGGCGAGCACTTTTATATAGACCTCGTTTTCTATAATTACCTGCTGAAATGCTTTGTACTCATTGATTTGAAAACAAGTAAGCTGACACATCAGGACATCGGACAAATGGACAGCTATATCCGTATTTTCGACGAACTGCAAAAAGGTGATGACGATAATCCTACGATCGGTATTATATTGTGCTCTGAGAAGAATGAGGCTATTGCAAAATATTCCGTGCTCAATGACGGGAAGCAGCTTTTCGCTTCCAAATACCAGTTCACATTGCCTACTGCCGAGGAGTTACAGAATTATATCGAGCAGGAGCGCCGCAGATTTGAAGAAAGAAGCGATATTCTGTAAAATTTATCTCAAACCCTTGACTTTTTACTCGTTTTGTGCATAGGCGATTAATCGTCATTCTTCTTGCGGCGAAATTCACAACAGGTTGTTGTGAATTTACTATTATGACGAAACCGTCCACAAGTTTTGGACGATTAAAAAAAACAAATCTGCCCCAAGTTGCGGCAGATTTCCAAAGTGTTATATGTCGCGCTGATAATACACTTTGTATTACAGAGCCTTCGAAAAGATATACAATCTATTTGTTTGCGTATCTATATATCTTGGACACACTTTGGACACACTTGATGAAAAAAATCGCTAAATGTGTCCAAAAATAAGCTCAGATTAACAAAAGATGAAATCGCGCAAAACCGCACTATAAAAGGGATTGCGAGATTTTAAAATAGATTGATACTCAATTCAAACGCCCCTCATAACCCGAAGGTCGTAGGTTCAAGTCCTATCTCCGCAACCAATCGTTTGAGCTCGCCGAGCCGCTTGTAGAGCGGATCGGCGAGTTTTCTTATTTGTGTGATTTTGGGGATTGTACCTTGTTTGTACCTTATTTTTGAAAATGCTCCTATACTGCTGGTCTGTCATCGGTCTTGCGCTTACTAAAGTCGAGTGCGTTTGCTACGACATCACTCGTCCGCGCCTGTGCTTCCTGAAACATATGGCAGTAAATCGAGGTCGTCGTTGAAACTGCGGTATGTCCTAAATCAGCAGAGACGCTGACAGGGTCAACACCGGAAAAAATTAGTACCGATGCATGGAAATGACGCAGGGAGTGAATGTCACAGAACCGGATATCATTCTTCTTGCAGAAGTCTTGAAGCCACCTGTACGGACGGTTGATGTGAACCGGCGAGCCGTCATCGTGAATAAATACTCTGCTAGTTTCCTGCCACTTATCGCCGCACATCTCTTTGTTGTACTCCTGCTCTGACTTCAACTGCTTCAACATATTCATCACCACGGGCGAGAGCTTGGACGAACGCTCGGAGCGCTTTGTCTTGGTCGTGTCGGTGTAATTGCCGTAGAGCTTTGAATAATTTGCGGTGCGGTGTATGCTGATAACATTGTGTTCCCAGTCTATATCGCTCCATTCCAGACCGCACATCTCTCCGCGACGGAATCCGCTGTAAACCGCGAGTGTTATAAAGGTGCGGTAGACAAGCGGTGCGGTTTCCAAAAGCTCGAAAAGTTTCTGCATTTCTTCAATAGTATAGATTGCTTTCTCCTTTTTCCTGCCTTTCGGTATGGTCACTCTG
>JAILFE010000327.1 GCA_024697725.1 Oscillospiraceae bacterium | reverse complement strand
TCTGCCATTGTGATCTTCTCCTTTGGTTTTTTGTTTCTGTAATTTATTATAAGCATATCGCGTCAGATGTGCAAATCCGTGAACCGATTCATAAATAATTTACAATTTGTGATAAATCACAAATATCAAGCTGTGTATTATTCAAGAAACTGTATCTAATGTACAAGACGCAAAACGGTGTAAACAATATCACTTAACGGCGCGTGCAAAACTGCACATCATAACAGCCGGAAATGCCCCGGATAATGTGCAAAAAGCAGAAAAAAGCGCGGCATATCCGACAACTGTGAGGGCATATCCGTGAAAAGAATAAAAAACACTTGACAAAGCTGCATGGGATGTGGTATAATAATACTACCTCTTATGGGGTTTTATTTTTTTGCTTATTTTTATATGACATCAGCCCCATGAACAAGAGGGAGGCAGGGAGAACCTATTCTCCATAAACTAAAAGCTTTTCATAAGCATAACAGGAGGTGCCGATATGAGAGTTAAGATCACACTCGCCTGCACGGAGTGCAAACAGCGCAATTACAACACAAAGAAGAACAAAAAGAATGACCCGGACAGGATCGAAATGAACAAGTACTGCAAGTTCTGCAAAAAGCATACTCTTCACAGAGAGACGAAGTAAAAGAGGTGTTTCATAGGCATGGCAAATTCTAAAAAGACCTCTTCTTCAAAGAAGAGCAGCAAGGAAAAGACACCCGTGAAAAACACCATGCTCGCACAGGCCGAGAAAAAAGCAGAACAGATCGTAAAATCCCGTGATAATTCCAAGAAAGTCACCAAGGGCAAGGGCGGCAAGAAGCCCGGCGGAATAGTACAGTATTTCAAGGATCTCAGGAGCGAATTCAAGAAGGTCGTATGGGCTTCCAAGAAGACTGTTGTCAATGATACATCCGTGGTGCTGATCGCAATGGTGCTCAGCTCGCTGGTCGTATGGGGACTCGATTCGGGATTCAGCGCACTGCTGAAGCTGCTCGTAGGCTAAGCGGCATAAGAGCTTTAAAGGGAGAGAAAAATGTCAGAAGAAGCAAGATGGTATGTGGTTCATACCTATTCCGGTTATGAGAATAAAGTCGCGGAAACGATCATGAAGGTCGTTGAGAACCGAAAGCTCCAGTCTCTTATCAACGAGGTCATGGTGCCTACCGAAAAGGCTATGGAACAGACCGAAAGCGGCAGGATGCATGAGGTAGAGCATAAAGTGTTCCCGGGATATGTACTCGTGAAGATGATACTTAACGATGATTCATGGTACGTAGTAAGAAACACGCGCGGCGTTACAGGATTTGTGGGACCCGGTTCCAAGCCTGTGCCTCTTACTGACAGAGAGGTCGCCAAGCTCGGCGTTGAACGCGAGAAGAGCGTGGAGATCAATTTCAAGGTGGGAGACAGCGTCAAGATCTCGGCAGGACCGATGACAGGCTTCATCGGCAAGGTAATGTCGATAGATACAGACGCTATGACAGTAGATGTTCAGGTTTCGATGTTCGGCAGAGAAACGCTCGCATCTGTAGGGATCTCACAGGTATCGCCGGCTGATTACTGATCCGGCGCAGTTTAAAACATCATCAGGGGGTTTCCCCTATTTGACTTATGGAGGTGTGCGTTATGGCACAGAAGGTTGTTGGCTTGATTAAGCTTCAGATCGCAGCGGGTAAGGCAACTCCCGCTCCGCCGGTTGGTCCCGCGCTCGGTCAGCACGGCGTCAACATCATGGCGTTTACAAAGGCATTCAATGAAAAGACAAAGAACGATATTGGTCTTATAATCCCCGTAGTTATCACAGTATATGCAGACCGTTCGTTTACATTCATCACAAAAACTCCTCCGGCTCCCGTTCTTATCAAGAAGGAGCTCGGACTTGAGACAGCATCGGGCGAGCCCAACAAGAAGAAGGTCGGCAAGCTCACAAAGGCACAGGTACAGAAGATCGCAGAGATCAAGATGCCCGATCTCAACGCATCGAGCCTTGAATCAGCTATGAGCATGGTTGCAGGCACTGCACGTTCGATGGGCGTTACGGTCGAGGAATAAGGCCGCGTCCGAAAGCAACAGTGGGAGGATAAATCCGAACAGATCCGCTTCAGTGCGGAATCACCACTATCAGGAGGAATTTATTGAATTATGAAACACGGTAAGAATTATATTGAAGCAAAAAAAGCCGTAGATCCCGCTAAGATTTATGAATCGAGCGAGGCTCTCGGTCTTGCAGTATCGAATTCAAAGGCAAAATTTGATGAGACTGTAGAAGTTCATATCCGTCTCGGCGTTGACTCGCGTCATGCTGACCAGCAGGTCCGCGGTGCAGTCGTACTCCCCAACGGAACAGGTAAGGATGTAAAGGTCCTCGTTTTCTGCAAGGAGAACAAGTACGATGAGGCCAAGGCAGCAGGTGCTGATTATGTCGGCGGTATGGATCTTGTTGAAAAGATCACAAAGGAAAACTGGCTCGATTTCGATGTAGTTATCGCATCGCCCGATATGATGGGTACAGTCGGCCGTCTCGGTAAGGTGCTCGGTCCCCGCGGACTCATGCCCAACCCCAAGGCAGGTACTGTATCTCCCGACGTTGCCAAGGCTGTATCAGAGGCTAAGGCAGGTAAGATCGAGTATCGTCTTGACAAGACAAATATCATCCACTGCCCGATCGGCAAGGTATCCTTCGGTGCTGAAAAGCTCAATGAGAACCTTGATACACTTCTTGAAGCAGTTGCAAAGGCAAAGCCCGCCGCTGCAAAGGGAACATATTTCAAGTCCTGCGTTGTTGCTACAACAATGGGCGTAGGTATCCCTGTTTCCACTATCAAGTACGGTGTCTGATCCGAAGCACTTATTATTCCGCCGCTTCTGTTATATGAACGGAAGCGGCGGTTTTCTTTATGCACGGATATACACAAAAAACGCGGTCTGATGATATGACACATCAGACCGCGTTTTTGGATCGCAGGGAAGTATATCACTTGAAGAGCTTGTAGAGATAATCGTATATCTCCTTGTTGACCTTGTCAAGATTGATATTGGTCTTTGACCAGTTCTTGTTGAAGGCTGCAAGACCGTCGCCGTGTGCTGTATTGAACGGGTTGAAGCCTGTCCTGTACATTACCGAGCCGTCGGTGTAATACCATTCAACATATTCGCCCTTGTTCTTGCTCGTGACAAGGAAGAATTTATATTCATAGCCCATTTTGTGGGTATCGTTGATATGTATAGTAACGATATAGCCCTCGGGGTTCTGGGTGAATATGCCGTATGCGCCCTCGCCGAGCACGAGATTGTCAACTCTGGTTATCTTGCCGATGAGCTTGATCGAGGTATAGTCATATTCTATGCCTTTGGCAAGTTCTTCGTTCTTGAAATATGAGAGCAGTGAATAATACTCAGAGGAAGTCTTTGTGTAATCCTTGAATACCTCGAGGAATTCTTCCTCTTCCTTGTTGAGCTCGCTTGTTTCCTCGGTCTTCTTCTCGTTGTTATATGCGGGCTTGTAGGATGAACTGTTCTTTTCGTTGCCCTTTCCGACAGTGACATTCACCGAGCCGTCGGAATTGAAATTATAGCCCCTGCCGTTTATCGTGCGGTTGCCGGTAGCAGCCTTGCCGTTTTCGAGGAAATAGTACGATGTGCCGTCTATCGACACCCAGCCGGTCTTCATCTGGTAGGTCTCTTCATCAAAATAATACCAGCTGTTGTTATACTTTACAAGACCGGATGTGAGAGTACCTTTCTTTGCATAGTACACCTTTCCGCCGCTTTTGAAAAGTCCTGTGAAATCAGAGGACGGAACATCTGCGATCAGTGTGATGACATCTATGGCAGAGGAGCATTTCTGCTCTGTATAGGACTTGCCCTTTTTGGTGAGCGAATACACCTTGAAGCTGTAAGCGGTGTTGCTGTCAAGGCCTGTCACCGTGCAGGAGTTGGTCGTTACCGTCTTGCAGGCGGTCCATTTGCCGTTTTTGCCTTTCATATATACCCTGTAGGCGTCTGCACCGCTCACCTTGCTCCAGCTGAGAGTGACCTTAGTGGAATAAGCCTTGACGGAAACATTTTTCGGTGCTGACACCGATGCAGCCGCAGCAACAGAAAAGCTCGCCGGTTCGGCAAGAGCCGCAGCGGGCAGTGTGCCGAGCGAGAGCATAAGTGCAATAGAGATCTTTGCGCCTCTTGAAGCGAGAGAATGTGTATTCTTTTTCATAAATATCCTCCTTTACGGATCATGATACAGATCAACTTTACTGAAAGAATCCGTTTATATCTGTAAGTATATCATAAACCGATATAAATGTCAAATATTTTAATAAGTCTGTTCAAAAAGCTGATTGCGGCTCACAATTTGTGGTGCAGTATACGGCGCTATATTTGTTTATATTGACATATTGACAAATCCGCATTGATTTGATATAATATTTGAGTATTAGGTTTACAGACAAAGTAAACGGGATGGAGAAGTCGCCTAGCCCGGTTTATGGCGCACGACTGGAAATCGTGTATGCGTTGATAGCGCATCGAGAGTTCGAATCTCTCCTTCTCCGCCACCAGAAAAACCTCTTTTGTCTTTCATGGCAGAAGGGGTTTTTTTGCTATACTGCTGCGCTGAAAAGAATCTGCTTTGCAGACTGATCTATAAACTACATGGAGGTCCTGTATGACACTTTATGATCGGCTCACAGAAGTCAGGGATGACGCTTACCGTGAATTTCAGGTAAAGCTTGTTCCCAATATTGCACCGGAAAGTATCATCGGCGTCCGGACACCGCAGATGAGGGAGATCGCAAAGGAGATATTTTCAAGCAGCGATCGGGATGAATTTTTAAATACTCTCCCGCATAAGTACTACGAAGAGAACCTGATACATTTCTTTGTGCTTGCGATGATAAAGGACTTTGATGAGTGTATCCGCGGCGTGGAGACATTCCTTCCTTACGTCGATTGCTGGCCGGTATCGGATCAGGCGGCCCCGAAGGCATTCAGGAAGGATCATACCAGACTGCTCCCATATATCGAAAAGTGGATCGCATCGGAGCATATATATACGGCACGGTTCGGGCTGCGTATGCTGATGAATGAATATCTGGGTGCAGATTTCAAGGAGGAGTATCTTGAACTTGCCGCATCAAAAAAAGGCGAGGATTATTATCTGAAGATGATGATCGCATGGTATTTTGCGACGGCGCTCGCCAAGAGATATGACGAAACGCTCCCTTACTTTGAAAACCGCCGTCTCGACGAATGGGTGCATAAGAAAGCCATTCAGAAGGCAGTGGAAAGCTATCGGGTGACCGATGAGCATAAGGAATACTTAAAAACTCTCAGATAGATATACGAGTGTTTATAAATCAAAGAACGGCAATTTTTTGG
>JAILFE010000311.1 GCA_024697725.1 Oscillospiraceae bacterium | reverse complement strand
ATGTGAATTCTTCTGATTCAACTGTCGCTAATCCATGTACATTAGAAAACTATATCAAGCTTACAAAAGCCAATAGATATCATTTTTGTACAGACACTGAGAAATTCACGGCATTTCTTGATTTAAAGTATAACGCAAAATTAAGAAATGCCATTGGGCATAATGATATTGAATACGATACAGCCACTCAACTAATCACCTTTTATCCGAATCCCCAAAACAGATCGGTTAAGGGAACAGAGTTTTTACTGCAATTTGAACTTGAAGCACTTCATATGTTCCAAGGTATCTTAGTTCTTTCAGAATACCTTTTTCTATTAAACAAGCTAAAACTTATCCAAGCAGGTAATACGGATTTAATAGAGGAAATCGCCTCACAAATTGGAACCTATGATTTATGCCCTTGTGGTAGTGGAAAGAAATACAAGTTTTGTCATAAGAAAAAGTAACGCCATTGATTAGGAGTGATTCAATGCCTGAAAAGCAAATAATCGACCGAGACACCTACCGTGCGATAAAGAAAATGAGCCGTGAAGAACTGCAAGCCTTCCTGATGCGCTACGCTGACGGACTGCTGGAGAAAGACGGCAAGTCTATCGACCTTCGAGAGGTCGAGAAAGACATCCGGCAGATCAAGGGCATCGGCGACAAGCGTGTCGAGGCGATCATGGCAGTATTTGAAAAGCATCTCGGAGTATAAGTGCGGCTTTAGGCGCTATTTCAGTTATGTTTCCCCGTAGCGATAAGGGCATTGATTATATCCCCCGCTACTCTAAAACACAGTATTTCGTAGCAAAACATCAAATCAAGAAAGTCGAGGCAGAACGATACGGCAGAAATGTAAACTGAGCAAAAAAAGTCGGGAGAAAACCTTTCATGATATGCTATCATATATTTGCGAGGTGAGAAAGAATGGACGACAGGATAAAAGCGGTGCAGAGAATGCAGAGGTATATCGAGAGCCATCTCGGAGAACAGATAACGCCAGCCGAGCTTGCGGAGGCTGCGATGTTCAGTCCGTGGTATGCGCGCAGACTGTTTGAACAGTACACGGGTCTGACTCCCGCAAGGTATATCCGCAGACTGAAGCTCAGCAGGTCGGCTCTGAGACTGCGTGACGAACACTCCGGTGTACTCGATATCGCGCTGGACATGGGCTTCGGAAGTGCGGAGGGTTATCAGCGGGCTTTCCGTGCTGAATTCGGGATAAACCCCCGCGCTTATTCCGAAGCACCCGTCCCGATACCGCTTTTCACCCCGTATATCGTAAAACCGGAAGAGAACGAACGGAAATGTGAAAGGAATGATAGCATGAACAATGTAAAGACCGTATTCGTAAAAGAGATCAGCAGATCCGCAAGAAAGGTCATAATCAAGAGAGGCATCGCCGCCGATGAGTACTGGAGCTACTGCAAGGAGGTCGGCTGCGACGTATGGGGCATCCTTTCGAGCATACGCACCCTCGACGGAGAACCCGTATGTATGTGGCTGCCGGAGCAGCTGAGAAATCCCCGCGCAAATGTTTACGTTCAGGGGGCGGAAGTTCCCGCCGACTATGACGGTACTGTACCGGAGGGATTCGAGATAATCGACCTGCCCGCCGGAGATTTCCTCATGTTCCGCGGCGAGCCGTTCGAGGAGGAACACTATGTTGACGCAATACAGGAGGTATGGGAAGCCGAGAAAAAATTCGATATGTCACTGAACGGCTATCAGCCCGACGAGAACAATCCGAGGATACAGCTTGAACCGATCGGCGCAAGGGGATACATCGAACTTGTGCCTGTCAGGAAGATAAAGTAATGCGGGAATGATCCGCTCCGGCTCGTACCATTAAGGAGCAGCCTGATTACAAGGCGTGGTATCTCGGACACAAGCACATAAACAAGCACCGCATCACCTGTGAAAGAGCATCAGGTGATGTGGTGCTTTATAGCAATAAGATGAATTACATTCCCACAAATTTAAATGTTGGGGATGGTCTTGGTGGGTTATAACAATGATGTCATATAAAGAGGAAGATATACAATATCATCTGCGATTTTAAGGTCGCTTGTGTGAAGTACATAAGGGGTATGAAGCTGTTGATTGTATCTGAGTATGAATTTTCTCAGAGATGAAAGAGTATAATTCTTTCCGGATTTCACTTCGATAGTGGAGATATTGTGCCGATTACTGATCT
>JAILFE010000076.1 GCA_024697725.1 Oscillospiraceae bacterium | reverse complement strand
GAAAAAAGCAAGATAATCAATTCCGGGATACACGCAAAGATAGATACTCTTGAAAATGAGATAAATATCCTAAAACAGACCGATGACCTTTTCAGTCAGCGCGATAATCTGCTTGTTCCGGAGGAATACAGCATCGCTATGAAGTCTTTTTTGACAAAGATCTCCGAATGGAGAAAGAAAAAGACCAAAACGACGAATACCGAGGAAGCTGCGGTCATGGCTATCGAATTCAATGCAGTGCTTGACAGATTTTACAATGAATTTGTAACGGAGGTGGATAATGCTTCCATTGCAAAAAGCGAGGAGATCGACAGGCGGTTCGGGAAATGGTTTTCCGATACGGAAATGGATCCCGATTATGAACCGACAGTTGATTTCAATTATGAAGCCAAGGAATATATCACACCGACTCTTACGGATAAATTCATGGCAATGAAATCAGAAAAATATGTTGAACAGAAAGCATCTTTTTTTGATATTCTGATGACCGATTTCGATATGTACGGCGGAATTAACCGGGATAAGGTGCTTGAAGTGACATATACTTATGAATCGTGGAGAACTTTTGCCGCCGAAGCATACGGACCTATCTGTCAGAAGGTCATAGACGACTGGACTATGACTCTTACGAAGTATTATTCTGTTCTTGCAAATGTGTACCATAAGCATATACTGAAGCTGATAGCACAAAAATCAGAAGAAAAGCGCACAGTGTCAGAACAGCTTTCCGAGGATGAACAGCTTTTGCAGAACGATATCGACTGGCTTTCGGAATTTAAGGACAAGCTGCATCTGATCGAAAGAGGGTAAATACGTATGGAAGAAATTGTTGCATATAATTCCGCTGAGATCGTTCCCGCCGAAGAAATGACGGTGGATAACCGCCTTGAAATAATAGATGAGGGAATAAGAAAAAAATATCTTGCCCGCCTTAATGAAATGGAAATAGCTCCCGTCAGCGGTCTTCCGCCGCTCGAATATGAGCTTATAAATAATATCCGTTTGTACCGCGTCACTGAAATGGTCTATCGCAAAGGTGAATCCGTGACCGATAAATTCACGACCGTATTCAATACGCTTTCCACATATAATGCATCAGTGTTCATCATAATCGATTCCGACGGTAACAAGACGAATTTCTACCTCGGTGTAAGGAGCAACGATATAGATGACGATCCCGAAAAGCGTTCTATGGTAACGCTCGGAGATACTCTGAAAAATACTCTTGTCGGCAATTTCCCGGGTGTCAAGATCGCCGGCGAGGACAGAACGAGCATAGGAAAACTTTCCGAAAAGATCCTCAGGCAGAACAATGTTGCGTCTGTAAGCGTTGTCGGAAACAGCAAGAATAACGAGCAGACAAACGAGCAGTTCGTTCAGGGACTTGAAAAGCTCGCTCTTGCGATGTACGGCAGGCAGTATACGGGTATAATAATCGCGCAGAACCAGTCTCCGCAGACAGTTCAGCTGCTTCGTAAAAGCTATCAAGATCTTTATACAAAGCTGTCGCCTCTTGCAAGAGTACAATATACCGAAAGCACCTCAGATTCTTCTTCCCGCTCAAAATCTTTTGCAGAAATGAACGGAAAACAGAAGGCCGCTATGATAACGGGCGCAGTGCTGTCTCTTGCGGGAGTGATAGGCGGCGCTCTCGGCGGAGCTGCTGCTATCGGTACCGCGGGTACAAAAATTTTTGAAAATACCGGCGGACTGAGTGCCGGAGCAATGTTCGGAGGTCAGATAGCCGGACAGCTCAACGGATTTATAAATTCACTTGCGCCGAATGAACAGATAACGACTTCATCTTCAAGCTCCGTGATGTCCACTGCTGAAAACAAGACCGTCGTCGATCTTATGGCGCTCATTGACGAAAATCTTAAACGTGCGGACGAATTTGACAGCTACGGTATGTGGGAAACAGCGGGATATTTTATATCCGATGATATGTCCGCAGCCGAGATAGCCGCAAGCAATTACCGCTCTCTCATGAATGGCGAAAAGTCCGGCAGAGAAGTTTCCGCGATAAATTCATGGAGAAGGAACAATCCGCGGACGGCGGGTAATTTCTCCGATCTTACGATGTATCTTTCACGGTTCATGCACCCGCGCTTCATCTACGGCGGAAATGTACTCGTAAATGCAGCAACATCGGTTAGCGGAAAGGATCTCGGTCTTCACCTCGGACTTCCGAGAACGACAGTTCCGGGTCTGCCTGTCATCGAACACGCAGAGTTCGGAAAGGAAGTCAATTCATACAGGCTGTTTTCGAGGAACGAACATGATATTCCCGATGATAAGATGATACTCGGAAGAGTTTTCGATCTCGGACAGATCACCGAAAAAATAGTTGAGCTTGACAACAGGAGCCTTAATATGCACACCTTTATTACAGGCTCGACGGGTTCGGGAAAGAGCAACGCGGTCTATCAGATGCTTGCGGAGCTTCATCAGGCAGAAATACCTTTTCTTGTGATAGAACCTGCAAAGGGAGAATATAAAGATGTTTTCGGGAATTGGGACGATGTGAATGTTTATTCGACAAATCCGAAAATATCCGATCTGATAAATCTGAATCCGTTCAGATTCCCCGATTCAATTCACGTTCTCGAACACGTTGACGGACTTGTAGAGATTTTTGGTGTGTGCTGGCCGATGTATGATGCAATGCCTGCATTTTTCAAGGACGCGATACTGCGCTCCTATGAGGCTGTCGGGTGGGATCTCGGCTCATCTACTTTTAAAGGCAGTGAGCCTGAATATCCCGATTTTGAGATACTCTCCGAACAGCTCGGTATGCTGATCGACAATTCGGATTATGCCTCCGATATAAAGTCAAATTACAGAGGTGCGCTGCTCACGAGAGTAAGATCGCTAACTGTGGGACTGAACAAATTCATATTCACTGCCGACCAGACCCCATATACAAAGCTGTTCGATGAGAATTGCATAGTTGATATTTCGAGAGTAAAATCAACAGAGACAAAAGCGCTGCTTATGGGTCTTATCGTCTATATCCTGAATGAATACCGTGTTGACCGCAAAACAGGGAACAACAACGGTCTGAAGCATATCAGCGTACTTGAAGAAGCGCATAATCTCCTGAAAAATACAGGCAGCGGCGGTGTATCCGAACTTATAGGAAAATCCGTGGAGATGCTCACGAACACGATCGCCGAGATAAGGACATACGGCGAAGGATTTATAATAGTGGATCAGTCGCCGTCGTCGGTCGATATCGCAGCAATCAAGAACACGAACACAAAGATAGTTCTCCGCACTCCCGAGGCAAATGACCGTGAAGCTGTCGGGCGCTCGGTCGGGCTTACCGAGGATCAGGTCAATGAGATTGCAAAGCTGCCGAGCGGTGTTGCTGTGGTCTATCAGAATGACTGGATAAATCCCGTGCTGACCATGATAAACAAGGCGAATGTCACGGATTCGCCGTATGTCTACCGCCCGCGTACTGAGATAAAACCGCTCAAAACTGCACGTTCCGAGCTTATATGTATGCTGATGCAGCCGTGGATAAAAAGGCAGAAAATTGCTGAAAAAGATCTTCGCGCTTCGCTAAAGGTTTTGAATATTCCTCGTGATATAAAGAATAAAATAGCGGAGCTGATCGGA
This sequence comes from Oscillospiraceae bacterium, assembly GCA_024697725.1. Lineage (GTDB taxonomy): Bacteria > Bacillota > Clostridia > Oscillospirales > Ruminococcaceae > RGIG4694. The sequence goes on along the minus strand of JAILFE010000076.1, from coordinate 3,254 downwards.
GAATACGATCTTTACGGCGGAATGATGATGTGGGATACAGCAGATATCTTGTTTCTGCAGCGGCTTTTGCAGACTGTAACCGGAATAACAGACAAAGATCTTTCCGGGATTAAAGAACCCGAAGAACTGATAATGCTTGTAAGGAGCAAACTGAATAGATTTACAGATGATGAGATAAACAGTATTTGTTATATACTTACATCAAAGGAGGAAATGTGATGAATCTGGATATGACAGAAGCCCGCGCAATGGACAGCAAGATATCAGGTCTTGGAGAAAAGATGAAATATCTGCACGGCAGCTTTGAAAGTACTGTCAAACCCGAATCAGGAAAATTCAGCGGTATAAACAGCAGCATCGACGATAATATCTCACGCTGGCTCGGAATGAATCTGCCGGAGAGTTCAGACCTTTCTGCTGTAAGAAATTCATTTATGGATACCTCAAAGCAGATGTTTAACGGTGAAGATCTCGGAAACGGGAAAAGAACTCTCGGCCTTGAGAAAATCGGCGAGAGATATCATAACTGCACTAATCCCGATTATCATTACCAGAATTTAAAACAACAGTCCGGGTTTTCTGCTGAGATAATCGGTACTGCCAAGGAAAATATGCAGGCAAAATTAAACGGGACAGGCATAACTGCATATCGTGTTGATGATCTTGCGGACAAAGGAATTGAAGGAATAAAAAAGAATAATCCATATGTTGATAAAGTGCGTCTTGACCGCAACGGAAACGTAGTAGAGAGAGTTCAGGTCAAATTCGTCGGGAAGAACGCAGATGAATGTCTTTCAAAGCTTACATCAAAAAAATATGATAAATATTTTAATGATGGTATGGTTGACAAGGTGGAAATTCCCAAGGATTATTACGACGGTGTAAAACAAGCAATACCGGAAAAGATAAAGGGACTTGAAGAACAGCTCCAGCGTGCAAAAGAAAATGGGAATGCAGAACTTGCCGCCAAAAAGGAAGCATCTATTGAACGATATAAAAAAATCGACCAAATGCTTGAACAAAGTACTGTCACCTCAGATGAAGCAATGGCAGCGACAAAGCACCCGAAACAGTACACTGCAAAGCTGTTTGCACAGGAAACTGCACTGGCAAGCAACAAGGCTGGTCTTGAAAGTGCTGCATTTGCTGCTTCTGTTACAGCCTGTGTATCTACCGTTGATAATGTCAAAAAAGTCATGGAGAATGAGATCAGCGCACAAGAGGCATTCGTTGATGTTGTGAAAGATACTGCCGCCGCAGGCGGAATAGCTTACGGAACAGAATTTATTACAACAGCTGTATCGCAGACAATGTCCAAAAGTTCGAGCGCATTGATAAGTAAAGTTGGCGGTTCTTGTCTTCCTGCGGCTGCAGTATCATTTGCAGTTGAATCATACGATGATATTTCCGATTACGCTCAGGGAAAAATCGACGGAAACGAACTTGCATACAATCTCGGTGAAAATGCAGCTGCTGTGGCAGGAAGCATGATAGGAGCTTCCGTCGGAGGAGCGATAGGTTCTGTTGCCGGTCCTGTCGGTGCTGCAGCCGGCAGCATCATCGGGGGAACAGTTGGCTGTGCGCTTGCAACCGAAGCATATAAATCAGCAGTCGAATTTGGCGTTGAAAATGCAGAGGTTCTTGCCGATAAGGCACAGGAACTTGCGTCGGGCGTTGTCGATGCTGTTGCCGAAGCAGCACCCGAGGCTCTTAACGATGTAAAGAATGCCTTCAATGATTTTGCAGCAAAAGCACAGATCAAATTCTCTTTTGCTCAGTGATTGCCTGATGATCGATATATCTGTATGATCGTATCGGTATGTATTTGATAAACAACACCTGCTATATTATATAGTATAGCAGGTGTTCCTGTTATATTCATGATCGATCTGGCTGTACATTGTACGTATCAGGAAGTGTACTGTTAGCAAGACAGCGTATCCGAAGTTCTTGGAGAAACTGGAAGTATGCCGTGATCTGCTGCATGGATACGATTATTCATCTTTCTTTACAGGCAATGAACTTACCGCAGGCAGAGCCATTACTGGAGCTGTCAATTTCCTTTTAGATCTCAGCAGAGACGAAAAGAAGGAAAACTACGCAAAAGAGGCATTGCTGTTAAAACAGGCTCTTTCCCTGTGCTCATCGTTAGCTCAACCGCAGGAAAGAGAAGAAGCTGCTTTCTTCGAGGCAGTGCGTGTCCTTCTCATGCGTATCACCAATCAGGGCGGAGGCAAGAAACTGTCGCTTCCGGAAATAAATGCACGGATAAATGAGCTCCTGAAACAGAGTATCAAGAGCGATGGCGTTATAAATCTTTTCTCAGATAAAGAAGAGTTTTCCCTGTTTGACCCGAAGTTCCTTGAAGAAATCTCCCGCATGAAGGAGAAAAACCTTGCTGTAGAGCTGTTAAAGCGCCTCATAGCTGAACAAGTACAGGTATACAAGCGAACAAATGTAGTAAAATCCGAGAAGTTCAGTGAAATAATGCAAAGCGCCATGAACCGCTATCTGAACGGTATGCTCACAAATGAGCAGGTCATTCAGGAAATGCTTAATCTTGCCAAACAGATACGGGAGGCAAACAAGGAAGGACAAGACCTTGGACTTACCGCCGATGAACTTGCTTTCTATGATGCTATTACAAAGCCGCAGGCGATAAAAGACTTTTATGAGAATGAAGAACTTATCGCTATAACAAAGGAATTAGCAGACACACTACGCAAAAACAAGACTATCGACTGGCAGCAGCGTGATAGTGCAAGAGCAAAAATGCGCATGATGATAAAGAAACTGCTCAAAAAGCACCGTTACCCACCGGAAGGAATGGAAGATGCTGTACAGACAGTTATGACACAGTGCGAGCTTTGGACGGACAATACAGATATGTAGTATTCTCAATATAAAACATCAATAATAATTCAAAACCACAAACAGCGATAATTATAACCCGCTGTTTGTGGCTTTTTTTATTTCACACCCGTAAACATATACACATACGAAATCCCCGTTTCATACCGTATAGCCGATAGCTCAGAGTAATTCAGTCCGTAGTTCAGGGAATCATCCTTGTTCTCCTTACCTGTGTAGAGGTATTCCAGCTTGGGAGTGCTGAGATACTTGCAGGCGGAGAGCTTTTTCTTTCCCCAACCTGCTTTGCCCAGGTTATACAGAGCTATCCTTGAAAGCTGTATCTGCAGGATACGATACTGATCGGTGTCGGCACAGGCATCAAGCGTGTCCAGTATATCTAT
>JAILFE010000068.1 GCA_024697725.1 Oscillospiraceae bacterium | reverse complement strand
AGGAGAACAGCTGCCTCGAGGAATACTTCAACAAGGAGATATCCCCGATAATCAGCCCGCAGGTCGTGGACAAGCGCCATCCGTTCCCGTTCCTTGCCAACAAGGAGACCTATGTCTGCGTACATCTTGAAGCGAAGAATTCCGTAAAGCTCGGAATAATCCCCGCAAGCGGCAGTTTCAGCAGGGTGATATTCGCTCCCTGCAAAAACAGCTCGAGATTCATGCTCGCAGAAGATCTGATACTCCATTACGCAGCCGAGGTATTCGAGGATTACCGCATACTCGACAGCGCTGTGATAAGAGTGACCCGCAATGCAGATATAAATCTCGAAGAGGCTCTCGACGACCACGATGTCGATCTGCGCGATGTCATGGAGGAGCTTCTCAAAAAGAGGAAGAAGCTCTCCCCCGTTCGCCTGGAGATAACCGGCAGGCTCGATGACGAGACCGTGGAATTCCTCTGCGAAAAGCTCCAGCTTCGCACGAACCAGGTATTTTTCAGCACCACGCCGTCCGATCTTTCGTTCATATTCTCATTAAGGGACAAGCTCGAAGACAGCCATCCCGAGCTCTTCTACAAGCCCGCAAAGCCGCAGGACAGCCCCGATATCTCAAAGAACGAAAAGCTCATCCCGCAGATACTCGACCATGATATCATGCTGTCCTATCCGTATGAGAGCATAAAGCCGTTCATCGGGCTTTTAAACGAAGCAGCCGAGGACAAGGATGTAATATCAATAAAGATAACGCTCTACCGTGTCGCCTCCAACTCAAAGATAGTCGAGGCGCTGATAAGCGCTGCCGAAAACGGCAAGGAGGTATTCGTCCTTGTCGAGCTTAGAGCCCGCTTTGACGAGGAGAACAACATCGGCTGGTCAAAGATGCTCGAAAAGGCGGGCTGCCATGTGATGTACGGTCCGAAGGATCTGAAAGTGCATTCAAAGCTCCTGCTGATAACGCGCAAATCGGGCGACGAGCTGAGGTACATAACCCAGATCGGCACGGGAAATTACAACGAAAAGACCTCCGCTCTGTATACCGACCTCTCGCTCATGACCTCCGATCCCGACATCGGCGCAGAGGCGGGAACGGTATTCAACGCGCTCTCGATAGGAAGGCTCGTCGAGAACACACAGCACCTGCTCGTGGCTCCGCTGTGTCTCCAGAACAAGATAATCAGCCTTATCGACAATGAGATAGCCGCCGCCGAAAAGGGCGAGCCGTCATATATCGGTCTGAAGCTCAATTCGCTCACCGACAAGGTGCTCATGGACAAGCTGATAGAAGCATCAAGGGCGGGCGTCAAGGTCGAGATGGTGATACGCGGGATATGCTGCCTTGTCTCGGGCTTCCCAGACAGGACGGAGAATATCACCGTGACGAGCGTGGTCGGGAGATATCTCGAACATTCGAGGATATACATCTTCGGCACGGACGAAAGGATGAAGCTTTACATCTCCTCCGCCGACTTCATGACAAGGAACACCATAAGAAGGGTCGAGGTAGCCGCCCCTGTACACGATGAAAAGCTCAGAGCGCGTATATACGGCATATTCAGGGTATTGCTCGCGGACAACGTAAAGGCAAGGATACAGCTCCCCGACGGAAGCTATGTCCACAAGAGCGAGCTGGAAGAATACAAGAACGCTCCTGCACTGAGCTGTCAGGACTATTTCATAGAAAAGGCATACGAACGCGCCGGTGAAGCGGCAAAGAGCCGCAAGGCAAACGACAAGGCAGGCAGAAAGCCTGTAAGGGTAAGGGTGAGAAAGGTAAAAAAATGACTGCATCGGATATTATCGGAGAAAGTAGCGGACATTCTCGAAAACACGGCAAAAAAGCTCCGCGGATGAACAGTTGTCGGAACGGAGCTTCAGAAATACTATGAGATACGCAGCTATAGCTTTTTTAATGGTGCTTTCCGCATTCTTCTCCGCATCGGAGACCGCCTTTTCATCCGTAAACAAGATACGCCTGCGGCATGACGCCGACAAGGGCAGCAAAAAAGCCGCACGCGCACTGAAGATAGCCGAGAGCTATGACCGCACTCTCACGACCATACTTATCGGCAACAATATCGTGAACATCCTCTCCGCATCGCTCGGCACGATCGTATTCACCGAGCTTTTCGGAGCTGCCGGCGTAGGTATCGCAACAGCGGTCATGACCGTGCTCGTGCTGATATTCGGAGAGATCATCCCCAAGAACCTCGCAAAGGAAAATTCCGAGAGGTTCGCACCCGCCTCTGCGGGGCTGCTCGATGTGATGATAAAGCTCCTTTATCCGCTTTCCTCGCTGTTCATGCTCTTAAAAAACAAGGTGTCGGGTATGTTCAAGGCGGGCGGCAAGCCGAGCGTCACCGAGGACGAGCTGAAATACCTCATCGACGAGATAGAAGAGGAAGGCGTGCTCGAAGAGCAGGAGAGCGATCTCGTGCAGAACGCTCTCGAATTTGACGAAAAGACCGTGGAACAGATACTTGTCCCGCGCGTAAGGATATGCGCCGTGGAAAAGAACGCGGATATCGCGGATATACGCGATAAATTCTTATCCGAGGGCTATTCGAGGATGCCCGTATATGAGAATGATATCGACAATATTATCGGCATGATAACCGAAAAGGATCTTTTCAGGCTGCTGTCAAGACCCGACCCGCCCGCAGACGCATCGGAGATAATCCAGAAGGCGCTGCACTTCACCGAGTTCATGCGGATATCCGAGGCTCTGCGCGAGATGCAGAGGGCAAAGCAGCATATCGCGGTAGTCAACGACCAGTACGGCGGAACACGCGGGATAGTCACCATGGAAGATATCATCGAGGAGCTCGTCGGAGAGATATACGACGAGAGCGATGAGGTCGATCAGTCGTTCACCGAGCTCGGGGAAAATGTATACGAGGTCGCGGCTTCAATGGCGGTCGCGGATATGACCGAGAAAATGGATCTTCCCGACGATCTGATAAAGAGCGGCAGCAACACCGCAGGCGGCTGGGCAATGGAGCTTTTCGGCAGGATACCCAAGACGGGCGAGACCGTCACGGACGGGATATTCACCGTCAGCATCGCAGCCGCCGACGAGAGCCATGTCGAAAGACTGACCGTGAAAGTTGACCGCCCCGGCAATGACACGGACGATACAAAGAACGAAGAAAGGAAAACCGACTCCGATGGAAATATATCTTGACAGCGCCGCTACCACCAAGCCCTGCGAAGCCGCGATATCTGCGTGCTTCTATGCAATGGCGGAGAATTACGGCAATCCCTCCAGCCTGCACGGACTGGGAATAAAGGCAGAGAACGCAGTCACCGAGGCAAGAAAGGCAGTCGCTGCGGGACTTGTCTGCGACCCGGGCTGCATAACCTTCACCTCGGGAGCGACCGAGAGCAACAACACCGTCATACTCGGAGCTGCCGAGCGCTATGCAAAGCGCAAGAAGAAGGTGGTCATCTCCGCCGTGGAGCACCCCTCCGTGGCACAGCCCGTGAAATACCTCGAAGATCACGGCTTCACCGTCGTAAGAGTAAAGCCCGGCAGGAACGGCTGTATAGACGCGGACGATTTCATAAACGCCGTGGATGAAAACACTTTCCTTGCCTCGTGTATGTTCGTGAACAACGAGACAGGCGCTGTGATGCCCGTCAGGAAGATATTCTCCGCGATAAAGAAGCGATATCCCGAGTGCATAACTCACTGCGACGCAGTCCAGGGATTTATGAAGCTGCCCATAAGAGCAGCAGATTCACCCGTGGATTTCATAACCGTGAGCGCACACAAGATACACGGCGTAAAGGGCGTAGGCGCACTCTACTCAAAGAAGGGTGTACGCATCCCGCCCCATGTATACGGCGGCGGACAGGAAAAGGGTATGCGTTCCGGAACGGAATCGGTGCCGCTCATCGCCGCATTCGGAGCTGCGGTGAGGACTGTCATGCCCACCATGCAGAGCGCATACGAGAACGCCGAAGCGCTTTCGGGATACCTGATAAAGCAGCTTGAAGGACTGGGATATGTCGATATCAATTCCACAGCCGAGAACCGCTGCCCGTATATCATCAACTTTTCGGTAAGGGGCATACGCTCGGAGATAATGCTGCACTTCCTCGAA
>JAILFE010000062.1 GCA_024697725.1 Oscillospiraceae bacterium | reverse complement strand
TATGCACCGGAATTTCCTGTCGGGATGCGCCGATGCGAATATGTTCCCGAGCGTGTCGTCAAGATGCTTTGCCGACGGATGCACGGGCATACCGCAGGGCTTGTCATATATTATAAGCGCTTCGTCCTCATACTTTACGGGTACGCTCCCCGATGTGCCGTTCAGTGCATTCTCGGAGGGCAGCGTGAGAACGACCACATCTCCCGAATGGACGGGATCAATGCTCCTGAGAAGTCCGCCGCGCAGAGTAATGCCGCCGTCTATGCGCTTCAATCTGCCTATGAGCCGTGCGGATACTCCGTTCGAGCGCAGAAAGCTCCTGCATGATACGCCGTCCGATGCCTCGCCGACTGTGAATTCAAGCCTGTCCGACATCGGTATCCTCCGATACGGTACTGCCGCGGCGCTTTTCCCTGTCCTCTGCTGTGTTATCCTTTGCAGCCGGAGCGTTCGCACCGCCGTCTTTATGATCTCCGAACACCCACGAACCGAGATGATCGTTGAAACTTGCTCCCGCCATTATCTTTTCCGCCGCTATCGAAAATGTCAGCTCGAACATCGGAGATACAAGCGCCGAGATATATGTCATCCCGAACGATATCATCTTTATCGGCACGGTGTAGAGTATGCACACGAACATATACCGTCTGTTGTTCTTCATCAGCTCAAGAGACTCACGGATTATCTCGCGAACGGGCTTGTCGGGATATTCAACAAAGACATACGGCACCATGAAATATTTTGCCATAAGAAATGAATACAGCACCGCAGACGTGCAGACCACGAGCACCATAAGTATAACTATTATTATCGAAAAAAAGATGTTCAGTGCAAGGTCGATCACCGACATATAGGCGATATAGCCCGCAACGATGAACGCGACCGCCGTCACGATCACCGGAAGACATCTGACGATCACCCACATCGAAAGAACAAGGACCTTCCCCCACCTCTTTACCGAGGTATAGCAGGAGAACAGGCAGTATACAGGAAGCACATGACCCTTCGCCGCCTGCAAAAAGCACCATTTCACTCCGAACGTGAACGGCAGCAGCACCACCGATCCGATAATGAAGCTCGTCAGAAATCCGAGCAGCTTGTCGGGCTTCTCGATCAGACTTGTGATATTGGGCACTCCGAAATGCAGCACATCAGCAAATACGAAGACCGCAAGCTGAAAGAACACCATATTCACGCCGAACATTATCAGCACGACGGCTCCGCATTCCACCCAGTACTGCGAGAGTATCGATATGCTGCGTTTCCACAGATCACGAATCTTCATAATCTTCTCCGTATCCGTCATCGGGTATATTGCCGAAATCAGGACGGATATCCTCCTCATCGGGATATCCTCCCGTAAGCTCGCCCGCATCGTTGAAGCCCACAGCCTCGCCTCCGGGGACTCTGCCGGTTATCTCAAAGGTCCTTCCGTTCTGCCACATCATCGCATTCACGGCGATCTCGAAGCCCTCGCCCGGCTCGCAGGTAAATTCCATAGCGCCGAGCTTCGGCAGTCCGAAGCAGGAAAGCATATTCATTATTATACCGGAATGGGTAATTATCGCGGCGCGTAATATATCGCGCTTCATCATATCCATTATGATCGCATTCAGCGACGCATAGCAGCGCAGCATCACCGCACGGGGAGCCTCGCCGTTCGGGGGAGGATTGTCAAGTCCGCCCTTGAGCCACCTTTTATAGCTGTCAAGCTTTACGGCATCGGTGATATACATATTCTCGAATATCCCGAAATCCATCTCCCTCAGATCATCGACCATAGTGATCTCCCTGTCGGGGAAAAGTATATCCGCAGACTGCACCGCCCTTTCAAGAGGACTGGTATATATCTGCTCAACCCTCGGGTATTCCTTCAGAGCGACTTTTTCTTCCAGCTCTTTTCTGCCGTCCTCCGAAAGCGGAAGATCGGTCTTTCCGATTATCCTGCCGTCCTCGTTGGCGGCGGTGCGCCCGTGACGCAGTATCGCTATCCTGTATGATCTCATATCATCACTTGCTCTCTATGAGCGAGGACATATCATAAAGCCCCGCGCCTCTGCCGTGGATGAATACCGCCGCATTCACCGCTCCGACAGCGAATACCTCCTTGGAGGCTGCGCTGTGCGAGAGAGTTATTACCTCATCTCTGCCCGCGAATATTATATCGTGGTCGCCGACGATAGTGCCGCCTCTTACCGAGGATATGCCTATCTCCTTTTCGTTCCTTCTTTCACGGCGGGAATGGCGGTCGTATACATATTCGTATTTTTCATCCGAAGCTTCGTTTATAGCATTTGCGAGCATGATCGCTGTTCCGCTCGGAGCGTCGATCTTGCGGTTATGATGCTTTTCAAGTATCTCGATATCGTACTGTCCGCCGAGCACGGCAACGGCTCTCCTTGCAAGGTCTGCAAGAAGATTTATTCCGAGCGACATATTGAACGAGAAAAACAGAGGTATCTGCTCAGATGCCTTCTTTATCCTTGCCGTCTCTTCATCGGAAAAGCCCGTAGTCGCGAGTATCAGCGCGGTATTATTTGCAAAGCAGTACCCGAGCAGCCCGTCCAGTGCCGAAGGGTTCGAGAAATCTATTATCACATCGGGCTTTTCGGTCATATCGTTTATATCCTTGTATACAGGGAAATCCGCATACTTTTCGCCGAATTTATCTATCCCCGCAACGGTCTCGCAGTCGTCCCTGCCCTCTATTATAGACGCTATCACTTTTCCCATCTTGCCGCACGCGCCGCATATTGCGATCCTTGTCATGGTATTTATACTTCCTTTCATAAATCACACTTTTTCCATTTCTGCCAGTTTATCTCACAATTGTAGCCGATACTCCTGTAGAACTCATTCCCGCCGCCCGTCATATACTCAGCGCCGAGGGCTCTCATCCTGCGGCAGTGCTCGGAAAGCGCCGCAGCCGCAAGACCCTTTCTGCGGTGTGCGGGAACGGTGC
>JAILFE010000049.1 GCA_024697725.1 Oscillospiraceae bacterium | reverse complement strand
GGTGACGGTTTTCTTCTTCATTAATAAAAACACCTCACATTATATGAATAGCAGAGTGTGTTCACATAAAGCCGGGATCACATCTTTTCGGCAGTCTTCTGCGTTGAAAATCATTGCCGGGCGTTGAACCCCGTGTTCTGTCAGCCTGCCTGCAGATCTTCGCCTTGGAACCGTCAGATTCCGGCTTGAAGATCTGTGATTCGTTTTATGTGAAGAAATTTATATAAAGTATAACACATATTATTGTAAATGTCAAATAGTATTAATACCTTCGGAAATCCCAAAGCATCAGATATCCTATGGGATATCCATTTATCATTGAATCAAAGAGATCTCTTACTTTGGAATCCTTCCATACAAACGGTCTTTGAAGTTCAGGCAGACCAAGCTGATCGGTTTCAATCTGGTTTATCAGATGTATAACACTAAAAGTTGTATTGCTGAATAATCCTTGCATGGATTTTCCCTACTATACCGTTCAATAAGATATGTCATAAAAAGTGGATCATATATATAATTTTATCACAATTATCAAGCTATGTCAACTCATAAATCTATATATTATGCCAATAATATTTGATAATCATTTTAACTATCACTTGCACTTCTATACAGGATATGATATAATATATACTATCGCTAAGAATTTTCCTTGTGGATTTGATAGTTCAAAATAATGGTGGGGCGTAAATTATGCAGGAAATACATCTGACAATACAACAGGCACAGCTTTTCCTGCTTATCAAGCAGGGATTGCTCGGTGAATACAGATTTGAAGGAAAAGCAGGTACTCTCGCCTATATCAGACAAGCAGGGTGTATTCAGTATGACCCTGTCGATGTCTGCGGCAAGAATGCTGAACTGACATTGCAGTCACGGGTCAAAGGATTCAAAAAAGAATACCTGTCGGATCTTTTATATAAAGACCGTATGCTTGTGGACTACACGGATAAAGAGCTTTCGATCTTTCCTGTGGAGGACTGGCCGTATTTTTCAGAATACAGGCTCAACTGCTATGAATACGGGCGGCAGTTCGACGGTCTGGCAGAACTTGAAGAAAAGGCGGCAGCATATATAAGGGAAAACGGTCCTGTCAGCGCAGATACCCTGCCTATTGACGGAGATATATTCTGGCATTCCTATATTCATTGGAGCGGAAACTGGAGCAAGAAATCAAAAGCTGCACGTTCGGTACTTGAACAGATGTTTACAGACGGCAGGCTTATTATCCACCACAAATCTGGCTCACGGAAGTTCTACGATCTGTCAGAAAAACATATCCCTCAACGCATATTACTGGCTGAAAATCCTTGTGCAGATGAAACGGAACATATCAAATGGCGCATTATCAGACGTATCGGCGCGGTCGGGATGCTTCCCGACAAACGCTCAGATGCATTTCTCGGAATACCTATGACACCGGAACAAAGAACTATCGTTTTTACAGAACTGTCCGCTGAAGGCAGAATCATTCCCGTAACTGTTGACGGGATCAGGTTTGTTCTCTACATATTATCGGAGGACACAGGAATTATCGAAGATGTTTTATCTGCGAATCTGCCAACAAAGCAAAGATGCGAATTTCTTGCTCCGCTTGATCCGTTTTTATGGAATCGCAGGCTGATCGAAATGATATTCGGATTCCGCTATTCATGGGAAATCTACACACCTGCCGATAAGCGCAAGTACGGCTACTATGTTCTTCCAATACTTTACGGTGACAGATTTATCGGAAGGATCGAGTGTATAGCCGACTACAAAGGAAAGATCCTTAATGTAAAAAACATATGGATAGAGAATGGTGTTAGGCATACCAAAAAAATGATGAACGCTATTGAAAGTTCAGTACGGCGATTTGCACGTTTCAATATGTGTTCGCCGGATATGGAGAATGTATTGATAAGATAGGAACTTTAATGGCATGGCAGATACTCAGTGTGCTTCATATATTATTGTGTGATATATCACGAATGAAAATACGGAGGTATTATATGAAAAACAATATTCCCCTGATAGAACTGATAAAAAACAATCTCCTGAACGGTGAACTTCCCGATTCTTTTTCACTGCCAAAGGACGATGATCCGAATAAAGTGAAATGGGCTGACGGTGCTTTTGACGGAGTCAGCATCTTTCACATGGGTCATCCTGAAATAATAGCCGACTTTTCAAAGCGGGACCGTTTCATCAAATAATAACTAAAGCAGTTCTGCATTCATACAGAACTGCTTTTCTTGTTAGCTGAAAGACATATAATTACTGAACACCCCTCAGCCAGTTTGAGAACTGATTGAGGGCTGTGCTATAAAGTTCGCTGTCAGCTACCGCAGCAAGATCAGCCATCTTTGAGAATCCTGTATCGTCACGACTTCTTCCTCTCATATTGTCAAGCTTTTCAAGGTATCTAAAACTATATCTTCCGATACCTATGAACTGTATAAAAACATTCTTAGACGCACTTTTCCTGATAATCACATCGGTAGACATATGATCTTCATTTTCTCCGTCTGTTATGAACAATATCAAGGTAGGATCACCATTATCAACAATCGGTGGGATAAATTTCTTACTAAACGATAATCCTTCCTGATATCCTTCGATAACAGCGTTGAGAACCGGAGCGTATTTGGTTCCGCCCATCCTGTAGCCTGACTTCTTTATAATATGATTTACATAATTTTCATAATTATTTACATCAAGAGGTGTCATTTTCCGAAAATCACTCTGAAACAAAAAAATATCTATTGAACCATTGTCATCAAAAGTCAGTCAGAGCGGAACAAACTTGTTTAATGTTTCCTGCACTGTTCCGTTGGAATATAGTGAACTCATAGAGCCACTGTAATCCAACGCGACCACAACCTTTGCTTTGGTATTTACGAGATCGATACAATTTTTCTTACTAAGGCCGATAATACATTTTGAAAGATTTACAGCGTGCTTTTCAAGCTTTATCTTATCTTTTGATAGATTGATCCTGCTCATCATCCTGTCAGCAATCTGTTGCTCTTCTTGAACTGGTTCAACTGGATACGACGCTGTTGGTGACTGAGAAATTACTGTCGGAATTTCAGATGGCTGCTGTTCATCATCTGCAAGCTGACCGCCGAAGTTTGCAAGAAGATCTGCAAGTCCTCCATCAAATCCTCTCGCAACTATAGAGCAGCGCCATACCGTCTTGTTGTATATTTCCATTCCGATAATAGCTTTTTCGCGTCTGAAATCGCTTCCGGATATCTCAAGTTCAGCACATACAGAGCCGTTCTGCAATATCCTCAGAGTATGGCTTTCAATTTCTCCCATTGTACCATTGCCGTCAATACTAACCGTAAACACTAGCTTCACGATATTTCCCGGAAGTTTTCCAAGATCTATGGTATAAATAAAATCCTGTCCCTCGGTTCTCATACTCACAGCATTTCCGGGAGATACCGGCTGATTGTAGAATATCATGTATCTTTCATCAGATAGTTTGTCATTGCTGTCAACCCCGAATTGTCGCAAGCAGAAACTCACTTGTTCTCTACAATTCAAAAGTGCCCATAAATACAGCGTTTTAGAGCAAGTCGCAAGAAACACTTTGGGCTATCAATCACTATCTTTTCAAATCAGTAACGGACAAATAACGGACAAGATTTGCGCTGCCCTTGTACACCATTTATGAGAACAGAATATGATGGACTTGGGAGCTGACTATCATAGTCGGCTTCGGTTCGTTTATCAGGGTTTGATGCGATGTTTCATATTTTAATATATCTTTCTGCAATATCAAGTATGTTTTATAGAATCGGTAAAT
>JAILFE010000025.1 GCA_024697725.1 Oscillospiraceae bacterium | reverse complement strand
ATGTCAAGGATTTTGACCATTAATTGCAGTGATTTTTTTTGCATTTTTATATATACTGCACAGACGGAAATGAAAGTGCTTTCAAAACGAACAATAAACGTCCGAAAAACGTATCTGAAAATGATTTCATGACATTTCCGCAGTATCACCCGCTCCTTCCTGCCCGTTTATCAGCATATCATAGGTAACTCCGTATTTGCGGGCGATATCTCCCGCATAGGACATCCCCTCCGGCGGAGCGTTCTCCAGCCTGAACGAACGCCTGCCGTCATCGCACCTTACGACAAGGGAGGATGCGCACACACCGTTCCCGTCACCGTCTGTGCCGTCCATATCGGCGGCAAGCTTGTGCATATGCGTGTTATATATCGTCCTCACCTGCTTTTTCAGCAGTGCGCGGACGGAATCCTTGGCGATATAGAACCCTTCCTCGAACGAAGTCGTGGAAAACGTCTCGTTGAGAAGGAGCAGGCTCTCCCCAGTACAGGCGGTATATATCTCCCTGAAACGCACGCATTCCTCTCCGAGCCTTCCGAGATCCATCGTCTTGTCTTCGTCTGCGGGGAAATGAGTGTATATGCAGTCTGCGGGGATATACTCAAAGGAGGACGCGGGCACCGATATCCCTCCCTGCGCGAGCGCAAACAGCAGTCCCACCGCCTGTGTGACAGTAGTCTTTCCTCCGCGGTTCGCTCCGGTGAGGATATATACGGTATGCTTACTGTCAAAATCAAGGTCATTGCAGACGATACTGCTCATATCTTCAGTCCCGAGCGCGAGTTTCAGGTTATAGAACCCCCTCGCCTTCATCGAGACATCCCCTTCTGCGGCGATGGACGGCTCACAGAACACAAAGCCCATACCGCGGTATTTCTCGACAAATTCCGCAAAACGTATATAGTACACAAATTCGGGTATAAGCTGAGAGATATTGACTATAGCTATATTTGCGTATTTCGTAAGAGTCTCGCGGAGCTTTTTCACCAGTGAATCGAGTATCCTGTTGAGCACCCTCTCGAGGTAGAACGTGGAATTTGCCACGCCGTCGCCCTCGGGAGCGTTCACTATCGTAGATACTATCCTGCGGTCAACGAACGGCGCCTTCTGTATCGAGGAAAGACCCACCATTTTTTCAAAGAACTCGAATGTGCTCTGGTCGGTCTCGCTGTCAACATACTGATAATGCATACTCCCGTCCCAGTCGGTGCTGTCGTGTATCCTGTTCTTTGCGGTGACCGCATCGGCGAAATTGCTCACTATGCCCGATTTTCTGAACGGCTTGCTGTTGACGGAGATAAGCCCCATGCTCACGGCTTCAAAGCGCTCGTTGACGTTGACTCCGAGCGTGACGCTCTTTATGTCCGAGGCTTTCATCTTCAGATCGGCGATGTCCTTTTTCATCTCGGCAAAACACGCCTCACTGTAAAGCTCATCGACATATGCCTTGAAGCCCTTCAGTCCGTCCGAGCGGATATCGAGCCCGTCAAGACCCTCTCTTATCGCCTCCACACATTTTATATAATCATTCAGCTCGTCAAGGCGGTGCAGGAGCCGCCACAGACCGAGGTTCTCGTCCGATTCGCGGTGCATACTTCCGAAATCCCTGATAAATTCGATCTTTTCAAACAGTCCCGTCATGCTTTTCCTCAGCTGCGGAAGACGAAGGATATCCGCGAATACGCTGCTGCGGTATTCCGCTACCCGCCTGTCGGATGTCATATTCGACAGCACATCCGTTATGAGCCGCTGCTCCTTCTGATCGTCGGTGAGCGTCCTGCACAGTGTATCGATCCCGAGGTCGTGACAGGCTGCGGGCGTGAGCTGACGGTATACGGTATCCTCATGATACGGGAACAGTATGCTGAACGGTCTGTTATTCTGATCCTTCATGATATCCCCTCTTTTTTACATCATGTCTGTTTTTCGGGCTCATCCGCAAGACACATCCTCTTAGACGGTCTTATTATCAGAAGCACGACAAGTATCGTCAGTGTGTTGAAGCACAGGCTCACGGGATATACCATCATTATAGTAGCATAATCCCGCGACCTTTCAAACACCGTAAATATCCAGAGCAGCCTTACCCCGCATATCCCGACTACCGAGCAGAGCGCTGTCACGAAGGATATACCGAACCCTCTAAGATATCCCGACAATACCTCCAGACAGAAGCTGAAAAGATACGCTATGAATATGTACGTGAGCCTTATATACCCCGCGGCTATAACATCGGGATCCTTGTTGAATATGCTCAGGAGCTGTCTGCCGGATATAAAGATAAGTATGCATACCGATGCCGTAAGGAAAAACGACTGCATTATGCACAGCTTCAGAGTGCGTATGCAGCGGTCGTTCTTTCCGGCGCCGTAATTCTGTCCGACAAATGTGGTACACGCCTGCCCGAAGGAGTTCATTACATAATATGCGAACACCTCGAGATTGAATGCCGCCGATGATGCAGCTACCACCGTCGTGCCGAGACTGTTCACCGCCGACTGTATAACTATATTCGCAAATGAGAATATCATTCCCTGTATTCCCGCAGGAATGCCGATCTTCATTATCTCCCGCAGCATGGGGAAGTCTATGCGCAGCTTTTTCACATCCAGCCTGATATCCTGCTCTGTCCGCGTGAGCACTATGAACAGTATCAGCGAGCTTATCAGGTTTGAGAGCACTGTCGCCGCAGATACGCCGTCGGCATCCATACCGAGCTCTACCACGAAGAACACGTTCAGCAGCACATTCGCAACGCCCGACACCGAAAGTGCAAGAAGAGGCGTTTTTGTATTGCCGCAGCTCCTGAATATGGCGGCTTCAAAGTTATACAGCAGTATCACAGGCATACCAAGCAGATATATCCTGAGATATTTTTCCGACATCGCCGCCGCATCCTCCGGAACGCCGAGCACACGGACGATATCCGATACGAATATCTCTCCCGCCGCAAGTATCAGCAGCCCTCCGATAAGCGCCACTATGACCGAGGTATGCACCGCCTTTTCAACATTCTCACGCTTTCCCTGACCGACTGACCTTGCTATCATGACATTGCTGCCGAGCGATATCCCGACAAAAAGATTGACGAGCAGCCCGATAACGGGCGCGTTGCCGCCGACTGCCGCCATAGCCTCCTTGCCGCAGAATCTTCCCACGACTGCGACATCAGCCGCATTGAAGAGCTGCTGCAATATCCCTGTAAGTGCCAGAGGCAGAGCATATTTTATTATCTTACCGCCGAGCGGTCCGTTCAGCATATCAGTATTGTTCCTTGCCATAATTCTCCCTTTTCCCATATGATGCGGGCTTTTCCCGCTTCTACCGAGCACCGCAGGCGCTGCATTTTGCAGCAGAGTACATTTCATCATCAGATATCAATTATAGCAACAAAAGAGATATTTGTCAACAATGCTTTCTGTCTTTTACGTCAGATACTATTTACAAATCCCGATGGCTGTGATATAATTAGAGCGGTTATTGCAGCGCACTGCCTGATCAAATCGCTTCTGACACTCGAAAAGCCATGACTGAGAGTGTCATGAAACGATTTGATCAGCATTTCCCTAAACTTCTATTTTACACAGGAGAGACCTCGGATGATAAATAAACTGAAGAAACATATAAGTGAATACTTCGTCGGGAAGGATGAAACGGTCGAAAATATACTGATATGCCTGTTTTCGGGCGGACATATACTGCTCGAAGGCGTTCCCGGTGTCGGGAAGACCACGCTTGCGTCCACTCTTGCCCGTTCCGTGGACTGCGATTTCGGGCGCATACAGTTCACGCCCGATACCCTCCCCACCGATGTTACGGGAACGGAGATATTCAATATGAAGACCGGAGAATTCGAGTTCCGCGAGGGAGCGGTCATGCACCAGATAGTACTTGCGGACGAGATAAACCGCACCTCTCCGAAGACTCAGTCCAGCCTTCTTGAAGCAATGGCAGAAGGACAGACCACTGTAGGCGGCGTGCGGCATATGCTCCCTCAGCCGTTCATGGTGATAGCAACGCAGAACCCGGTCGAATTCATGGGTACATATCCGCTCCCCGAAGCACAGATAGACAGATTCATGATGAAGCTCACGATAGATTACCCCGACGAAGCCGAAGAGCTGCGCATGACAAAGAATATGCTCTGCGGCAAGACCGCAGGTACCGTCGAAAGCGTGATATCCTCCGCCGATGTGATGGAGATACGCAAAAAGGTCGAATCTGTCACGATAAAGGACGAAGTACTGCTCTATGCGCGGAATATCGCAGAGATGACAAGGAACGAAAAGCGATTCGTGCTCGGTGCGAGCCCGAGAGCCGTCCTCGACCTTGTAAAGGCATCAATGGCAAAGGCTCTCCTTGACGGACGGGATTTCGTAAGACCGGATGAGATCAGGGCAGTCGCTCCGTTCGTGCTCGGACACAGGCTGACCCTCACCTCCGAGGCAAGGATAGCAAAGGAAAACAAGGACGAAATATTGAATAAACTGATCCAGAGGACAAAGCTCCCGCTGTGATGTACTTGATTGTCATATGAAAAAAAACAGAATCATCTGGTTTTGCCTGTGGGTACTTTCGATAATAGGCATAAGTCTGAGGGGCGGTGCTGTCACCTACGGCTTTTTCACCGCCATGACGCTTATCCCCGTCATATCCGTTATTTACCTGCTGGCAGTATATTCGCTGTTCCGCATCTGTCAGGAACTCGGACAGCGTTTCGTTTCGGTAAATGAACCCGTGCGCTACCGTTTTTCGCTCGTGAACGAATATCCCCTTCTGTTCGCGGGCATACGGGTGATATTCTTCTCATCGTTCTCTTCGATAACGGATCTTGACGACAAGACGGAATACGAGCTTTCGCCGGATTCGCGTATAGAAAAGGAAACAAGACTGATTTGCAGATACCGCGGAGAATATGAGATAGGCATAAAAGAGATAGAGATACAGGACTTCTTCCGCCTGTTCAGGATAAAATACAAAAACAAGGAATGCATCCGTGCTTTCGTGAAGCCGCAGCTGCTGACTATAGATCATCTCGGCGGAACAGAGCTTTCCGATGCGGTGAAAAGATCGGAAGCAAGCAAGACAGAGCTCGATATACTCAGCCGCGAATATGTTCCGGGGGATGATATACGCTTCATTAACTGGAACCAGTCCGCAAGAACGGGCGGACTTATGACAAGGATATTCTCCGGCTCCGATCAGCGCGAGATAACGATAATCACCGATACATTCAGAAAAAGCAGTGATCCCGCCGAATTTCTCCCCTCTGAAAACAGAGTTCTTGAACTCACACTTGCTGTTGCATACTATTTTATAAGGAACAATATAAGCGTTGCGGAATATCATCTCAGGCAGGAGCTCGTGCGTCTTTCGGCTGAAAACACATTGAGATTTGAGGAATTCTACGAGGATATCTCGCAGATCGCATTCAGCAGCCTGAACACTCATCAGCTGCTGTACGATCAGGCTCTGAGACGGCGCGATATATTTGAAAGCTCTATGGCGTTCCTGATAGTATCTTCATGGGACGGCGCCGCCGACGGGCTTCTGAAAGAATTTGAAGCGAACAACATACACACTGTCGTCTGCTTTGTATACAGCGACGAAAAGGAATGCCCCGATCTTTCGGGACACAACAAATGCGAGCTGATATACTGCGATATTGCAAAGGAGCTGACAGAATGACCGCACTGTACGATATTATAGTCATACTGCCGTTTTCCCTGCTCACGGTCATGCTGCTCGGCGGATATGCGGGTATGCCTGCGGGGAGCATCATCGGCATCGTGCTCTGTCTGATATCATCACTATGGATAATAATGCTGCGGCATATGAAAAAGCAGGACAGGCTGCGCAGCATAGGCGTTGTATGCGTCTTCCTCGCGGGGCTGATAATTGCCGCCGGAGAAGAGTACAGACAGCTTTTCATAAATGAATATATATGGACAGCCGGAATCATCCTGATTTCCGCTGCTGCGGCAGCCGCAGGTATGCTCATGACGGCGCATACCCTTGTCAGACGCATCGCCGCCGCATTGCTGCTCATATACTGCATAGTATCTGCGGTATTCGGACGGGATATCGGCAAGGAGGCGTTCCCGCTGATATGC
>JAILFE010000006.1 GCA_024697725.1 Oscillospiraceae bacterium | reverse complement strand
TTCAAGCAGGTCTGGGAAAAGGACGTAAAGGCGGGGAAGAATATCATCGCCGGGAGATATGTCAGCTCCAATGCCATACACCAGATGTGCAAGCTCCCCGAGAGCGGCTGGGATGATTTCCTTGACTGGCTGGACGACTATGAATACAACAAGCTCGGGCTCCCGCGCCCGGATAAGGTGATATTCCTGGATATGCCTATAGAGATATCTCAGAAAATGCTCATGCGCAGATACGGCGGAGATGCCGGAGAGAGGGATATCCACGAGCGCGATACCGCTTATCTCGAGAGATGCCGTATATCCGCGCTTTATGCGGCAAAGCGGCTCTCGTGGGATGTTGTGGGCTGCGCCGATACGGATGCGGGTGAGCCTCTGCCCCCCGAAAGGATAACGGATATGCTCACGAAGCTTGTCGGAGAAGTGTCCGATGCTTGATTTTGTTCCTGTTACGCCCGATATGTACGAGGAAGCGTCAGAGTGCCTGAAAAAAGCGGGCAGACGCGCCTGTGAGTATTCCTTTGCGAACAATTATGCATGGCGTGAGCTTTACGGTACGCATATATGCATATACAAGGGCTTTTATATCTTTATGACCCGCACGCCCGTATTCTCCTTCCCCGCAGGCGATGTGAGCGACAGGGACACGCTTGCCGAGATCATCGGGCTCATGAGAGAATATGCCGCCGCAAATGATATGCCTTTTGTGATATATAACGCAACCGAGGAGGATATACTTCTTCTGAAAGAGCTTTTCGGCGGAGAGTTCACATATTCTCCCGATGAGGACAGTTTTGACTATATCTATGAGGCATCGGCTCTTGCACAGCTCAGAGGGAAAAAATATCACAGCAAGCGCAATCACCTTGCAAAGATAGAGAATTACAGCTATGAGTATTCCGCTCTGAAAAGCAGTGATTTTGATGACTGCATGGCTCTTGCCGCAAGGCTTTACAGGGAAAACGGCACTGAAAGCCGTTCGCTTGCCGCAGAGCAGACTGCGATACAGACGTTTTTTGAATGCTTTGACCGTTTTTCGCTTTCGGGCGGGATACTGAGGATAGACAAAAAAGCTGCCGCCTTTACGATAGGTGAGAGGATACTTCCCGATACGCTCGATATCCATATCGAAAAGGCAGATACCGCGTTTGACGGGACTTATGCAGCGATAAACAGCTTTTACGCACAGCAGGCGGTATCGGGATATGAAGGGCTCGTGTATATCAACCGCGAGGAGGATATGGGCATAGAGGGACTGCGGAAGGCAAAGCGCTCCTATCATCCCGCGTTCATGCTGAAAAAACACGCCGCAGTTTTTGGAAAGGATATGTTGTTATGATATGTATTTTTATTGCAGAGGGCTTTGAGGAAACAGAGGCTGTGACACCTGTGGATATACTCCGCAGAGCGCGCCATGATGTGAAGATGGTCGGTGTCGGCGGGAAAAGGATAACCTCTTCCCACGGGATAACGGTAGAATGCGATATGACCGAGGACGAGCTCGTTCTCGATGAGAATATAGAGATGATAATACTTCCCGGCGGACTTAAAGGCGTCGAGAACCTCGAAGCCTCCGGGACAGTTGCCCGTGCGCTCGATTACTGCACCGCACATGATATATTCATCGGTGCGATATGCGCAGCACCGCGTATCATCGGCGACAAGGGCATCGCTGACGGAAAGAAGGCAGTATGCTACCGCGGCTTTGAGGACAGGCTGAAGGGCGCAGAAGTATCGTATGAGCCCGCAGTTATCGACGGAAAGCTGATAACCGCACGCGGTGCGGGCGTATCCGTCGATTTCGCGCTCAAGCTCGTGGAAGCACTCGATTCAAAGGCACTCGCCGATGAGATCGCCGACAAGGTAATGATACCGAAGGACAGATATTGAAATACAGCATAGATAAATACAAAAAGGCACAGCGCAGGATATTTGCCGCACGCAGAGATGCTATACCCGCAGATATAAGGCGCAGCCATGAAGAAAAAATGCTCGCCGCCGTGACAGGCAGTGCGGAATATGCGTCCTGCCGTCTGCTGCTGACGTATGTATCGGTAAAGAGCGAGGCGGATACAAGGATGCTGATGGAGCGTGCACTTGCCGACGGAAAATGTCTTGCCGTGCCGAAATGCGGCAGGGCAGGGGAGATGACGTTCTATGAGATACACGGCTTCGATGACCTTGAAACGGGGAAATTCTCGCTTATAGAGCCGAAGACCGGTATCTGCCGCAGAGCAGAGGACTTCAGTGATGCGCTCTGCATAGTCCCGGGGCTTGCCTTTGACAGAAAAGGCAGCAGGCTCGGTTACGGCGGCGGATATTATGACCGCTTTCTGCATGATAACCCCGGTGTCGTCACATTCGGGCTGTGCTTCGGCGAATGTATGACGGAGAGACTTATCTGCGGGAGATACGATCTGCCCGTGGATGCGGTCATAACATAGGGAACCGCCAATCAAGTCGTTTCACGACACTCTCATTAACGGCTTTTCGAGTGTCGGAAACGAATGCTTGATCAGCATTTCCCTAAAATAGTAAGATTCTGTCTGAGTGATCGGAGGAAAAAATGGAAAAAGAAGATAACGGCAGGCGCACCCGAGCCGATGAAGCGACCGGTGCGCCCGATAACGGTACAGATACATCCGCAGAAGAGCTTTCGGGCATGATAAGCGGGATGCTCAACAAGAAAAAGGCGGCAAGAAGAGCTGCTCAGATGCAGACCGATGCCGCGGAAAAGCCCGCAGAGGATACTGCCGCGACGGCAGAGGGTACCGCCGCGACGGCGGAGGATTCTGCCGCTACGGCAGAGGATACCGCCGCAGTGATGCCTGAAGAGGATGATGTGCGGGTATATCAGCCCGCAGGTACGGGTACTGCCGCTACGGCAGAGGATACTTCCGCAGCGGAAGAGAAACTTCCTTTCGAGGATCTTTCTGCCGATGATATACTCTATGCGAAAAAGGATATCGGTCTCAAAAAGGAGATACCCTATGATGTGCCTTTGGAGGAGCAGTATGCACAGGAGGAAATGCCTGCGCCCGCTGAGGAAAGCACGGAATCTGCACAGGATGCACAGGATATCCCCGCAGATGAGACAGAGGGATATATCCCCGAGGATGAGCCCGGGTATGAGTATTCCGAGGACGATGTCGCAGATATATATAAGGTAAGACCGCAGCATCACCGCGGCAAAAAGCGCCGCAAGAGCAGCGATACCGGCAGACTTATCTTCGGTCTTATCCTGACGATGTTCATAATCGCCGTATCGGTGGGCATAGCTGTATTTGTCATACACGCGGCAAAGGAGCTCACGGGAGTGGAGCGTTCTGAGATGCAGATAGTCGTGGATATCCCCGAGGGCAGCACCACAGCGGATATCGCGCATATCCTCTATCAGAACGGCATAATCACCGACGAAAAGATGTTCCTGATGTTCTCGCGCAGCAATAACGCCGACAGTTCATATATCGCGGGCAGCCATGTGCTCTCGCCGAATATGACCTATGACGCGATAATCGAGATACTTCAGGAAAACGAAGAGACCGTCGAGCGCGAGGAGGTCAATGTGACCTTCGTCGAGGGCTGCACGATAATCGACGCCGCAAAGGAGCTAGAAGAAGCTGGCGTCTGCGATGCGGACAGGTTCATATATATCTTCAATTCGTCCTCGTTCGGCTTTGACTTTGAAGAAAAGGTCGAAACGAGCGCCAAGAAGTTCATGAAGATGGAAGGATTCCTCTTCCCCGATACATATACCTTCTATAAGGATGAGGAGCCCGAGGTCGTTGCAAAGAAGATATACCGCAATTTCGAGAACAAGATAACTCCCAATTTCTACGGGCGCATGAAGGATCTCGGATACTCGCTCGAACAGACGATAACTCTTGCGTCTATCGTACAGGCGGAGAGCCGCGATCCCGACGATATGAAAAAGATCGCATCGGTATTCTACAACCGTCTCGAAAGCAGACGCTTTGACAAGCTCGAATCCGACCCAACGAGGAAATATGTCGAGAATGTCATAAAGCCCAATATCGAAGTCAGCAACGAGGAAATGTACAAGAACTACAATACCTACGAGGGAACGGGGCTTCCTCCCGGAGCGATATGCAATCCGGGTCTCGACGCGATAACCGCCGTGCTCTATCCCGCGGAGACCGATTACTATTTCTTCTGCGCCAATGTTGATACCGGCGAGACCTTCTTTGCCGAAACCAACAAGGAACATGAGAAGAACCTTATCAGAGCAGGCATCAAGGAAGGCGTCATCGAAGAGGACGAGGAAGAAAAGAGCGAGGACGAAAGCGAAGAAGCCGCCGACGATTCGGAGAGTGAAGAATGAGTATAGAGATACTGTCGCCTGCGGGCGATATGGAGCGCTTTGAGGCGGCTCTCGATTACGGCGCCGATGCGATATATCTCGGGCGCGAGACGTTCGGTATGCGCGCAGGTCCGAAGAATTTCACATATGACGAGCTGAAGGCGGCGGTGAATGCCGCTCACGCAAAGGGCAGGAAGGTCTATCTCACCTGCAATACACTCCCGCGCAATGACGAGATAGCGGGCTTTGAGGAATATGTCGCACAGTCGGTGGACTGCGGGATAGATGCGATGATAATCGCCGATATCGGCGTTATGTCGCTCGTTAAGAAATATGCCCCCGATATGGAGATACATATGTCCACACAGACGGGGATAGTAAACTATGTGACGGCGCGTGAGCTTTACTCCATGGGAGCAAAGCGCGTCGTGCTGGCGAGGGAGCTGTCTCTTGACGAGATAGCGGAGATACGCGCAAAAACGCCCTCCGATATGGAGATAGAAGTATTCGTACACGGCGCTATGTGCGTTTCCTTCTCGGGGAGATGCCTGCTCAGCGAATACCTGACAGCGCGTGATCCAAACCGCGGCAGATGCGCTCAGCCGTGCAGGTGGAGCTATACCCTCATGGAGGAAAAGCGTCAGGGTCAGTATTTCCCTGTCTTTGAGGACGATCTGGGGACATATATCCTCAATTCGCGCGATATGTGTATGCTTTCGCATATAGACGATGTCGTAAAAGCGGGCGCTTGCAGCCTTAAAATAGAGGGCAGAGCGAAGTCTGCGTATTATGTCGGGCTCACCACCAATGCCTACCGCATGGCTGCCGATATCCTTGAAAAGGATCCGGAGCATTTTTCTCTCCCGAAGGAGCTTGCGGATGAGGTGTTCAAGATAAGTCACCGCGCATACTGCACGGGATTTTTCTACGGCAGACCGGAGGACGGTCAGTATTACGAGGACAGCGGCTATATCCGCGATTTCGATGCGGCGGCTGTTGTCGAGGAATGCCGTGACGGAAGGCTCTGGTGCATACAGCGCAACAAATTCGCGGAGGGCGCAGAGCTGGAGATAATATCTCCCGGTGAAATGTATAAGACACTGACCGCAAGCGATCTGCGCGATGAGAACGGCGAAAAGGTCGAGAGCGTATGCCATGCGGCTATGCGCTTTTCGATGAGCTGTCCCGAGGGCATGAGCTTTCCGAAAAATTCATTCATCAGGATAGACAGGAATAAATACCCTGTCTGAAGGAAATACTATCTTTATTTCCTTCATTCTACGATTAGGAGCAGTAAAAAATGGTCTTTTCCGATCTTTTTTTCATTTATTTTTTTCTGCCGCTTTGCCTGATTTGCTATTATATCACGAAAAATATCCGCATAAGAAATATCGTGCTGACAATATTTTCGCTGTTTTTCTATTCCTTCGGAGAGCCTGTGTGGGTCGGACTGCTGATAATCAGCGCACTTGTTGATTACTGCAACGGTCTGTTTATCGAAAAACACCGCGGCAGAAAGACCGCCGTACTCGGAGTGGTATCTTCGCTTGTGATAAACCTCGGGATATTGTTCACATTCAAATACAGCGGATTCCTGATATCAAATATCAATGCGGCGGCGGGGACTGCGCTCCCTGTGCCGTCGTTTGCGCTGCCTATCGGTATATCCTTCTATACGTTCCAGACGATATCCTATACCGTGGATGTATACCGCGGCAAGGCAGAGGTGCAGCACGATTTCCTGGATTTCCTGCTGTATGTATCCATGTTCTTCCAGCTCGTGGCGGGACCGATCATCCGCTATTCCGATATCTCAAAGGAGATATCGGACAGGACTGTCACTGCCGACGATCTCGGGAGCGGGCTTTTCCGTTTTATATGGGGCTTCGGCAAAAAAGTCCTTATAGCGAATACGGTCGGCGCGATCGCAGCGGACAGGCTCACCTTCACCGATGCGCCGGATTCCGTACTGGCGGCGTGGGCAGGAGTGCTCATGTTCTCGCTGCAGATATATTTCGATTTTTCGGGATATTCGGATATGGCGATAGGTCTCGGGCGGATGTTCGGGTTCCATTTCCCGGAAAATTTCAATTATCCGTATATATCGCGTTCGGCGTCGGAGTTCTGGCGCAGGTGGCATATCTCGCTCGGCACGTTTTTCCGCGATTACGTCTATATCCCTATGGGCGGCAACAGGCGTCATCAGCTCCTGAATATCGCTGTGGTGTGGTTCCTGACGGGGCTCTGGCACGGAGCATCATGGAATTTCATACTCTGGGGACTTTATTTCGGCGTGCTCGTATCGCTTGAAAAGGTGTTCCTCGGCAAGCTGCTCGAAAAGCTCCCGTCGTTTCTCTCTCATGTCTATCTTATATTTGCGGCCCTTTTCGGGTGGGCGCTGTTCTATTTCACGGAGCTCGATAAGCTCGGGAAATGTCTTTCCGCTATGTTCGGCGGAGGGGGAGTACCGCTCTACGATGCGATAACGCTCTCCGACCTCAAGACAAATGTGTTCGTTATCATCGCGGCAGTGATACTCTGCTGTCCGCTGTATTCAAAGCTCGAAGAAAAGCTCTACGATGCAGGAATGAAGTCTTCAAAGCTGTATATCCCCGCAAGTGCGGCAATGACCCTGGCTGCGTGCGCCGTGCTCATCATTTCGAGCATACTGCTCGTCGGCAAGTCCTATAATCCGTTCATTTATTACAGATACTGATTCTATTGATAGTAAACGACATCAGAAAACGCAGCAATTTCAATGTCGTTTACTGTATATTATCCGAAAGGAAAATATGGCGAGATATAAAAACAGTGAGAAAATAGAAAAATACGAGAAGAAAAAAAATCAGGTGTATAAGATATCCTCGGCGGTGTTCCTCACCCTGATAGCGGGGACAGCGGCGGCTATGGCTTTTCTTAAACGTCCCGAGGTGTCGGAAAACGAAAAGCGAGAGCTTGCGAAATTCCCGTCCTTCACGTTTGAGAGCTGGTTCGACGGCAGCTTCACCGAGGCTCTTGACAGCTGGTTCACCGATACGGTGCCGTTCCGTGATAAGCTTACGGATGCCGCAGCAGGACTTGAAAATATGAAGGGGATACCCGCTCCGCGCTTTTACGGCAATGTGCAGAAGGTAGTCGAGGAAAAGCCGGCAGTTACAGAGACAGACCCCGGCTTTCACGTCATAACAAAAAGCCCCTCGGAGACCGTATCGCCGCAGGAAACGGCTGCACCCTCAGGCGATGAGCCCGGGGAGGTCACAAAAGCGCCCGCCGGGACCGATGTTCCGGATGTTACCGCCGAGACTTCCGCGCCGACCGAAACAGAACCTCCCGAGGAGACCTTTGACGGCAATATCAACGAATTTTTAAATAACGGAATACTTGTTGACGGCGTAGATATGTACGGCGACAAGGCGGGGATAATGCTCTATTACGGCAATGCTCCCGAGGGGCTGCATTATGCGTCTGTGATAAACGGCATGGCAGAGGCATTCGGAGATGATGTGAATGTATACAACATGGTCGTGCCGACATCGGTCGAATTCTATCTGCCGCGCAAATACGCAGGCTACACGGCATCCGAGAAGGACGGGATAGATAATATCTATTCGGCGCTTTCAGAGAATGTTACGGCTGTAGATGCCTATTCGGTGCTTGAAGCGCACAAGGACGAATATATCTATTTCAGAACAGATCACCACTGGACACAGCTCGGGGCGTATTATGCATATACTGCGTTCTGTGAAGCGGCAGGAACAGAAGCGGTACCGCTCTCCGATCTTGAAAAGCGCACAAAGACGGGATTTGTCGGATCGCTTTATTCCTATACCAATGACAAGACCCTGAAAAACGCGCCGGAAGTATTTGATTATTATGTCCCGACATCGGAATACAGTTCCGATGCATACGACGGGAAATCGTTCAGGTATCTCGGCAAGACGACGCTCTTCCATGAATATGCCGACGGTGTGAATATGTACGGTATGTTCCTCGGCGGCGACAATATGCATATCAAGATAACGACGAACAACAATACAGGCAGAAAGATCGCCCTGTTCAAGGAATCCTACGGGAACGCCTTTGCACCGTATCTTGTGAATAATTTCGATGAGATATATATCATAGATATACGCTATTTCGCAAAGAACGCGGTCACTTATCTGAAAGAGAACGGCGTTACCGATGTGCTGTTCCTTGACAATATCTTCGCTGCGAACACCGAAAAGCTTGTAAATGATATAGACGAGCTCGGAAAAAAATAAGGATATACAAAATAATGCCGTGAGACAGTCGGATAAGACTGCCCCACGGCATTGTTTTGTATTAATATTTTTCGCCTATCGCTTTTCCTGCGGCATAGCCCGTTGAAAAGGCTATCTGCAGATTGAAGCCGCCGGTATAGGCATCCACGTCGATTATCTCGCCTGCGAAATAAAGCCCACCTACGAGCTTTGATCCCATAGTTTTCGGAGATATCTCCGATATCTTTATCCCGCCGCTGGTGATTATCGCTTCATCTATCGGTCTGAAACCTGCGACAGTCATCGGGAAATTCTTCAGCAGCTCTGCGAGCCGTGTGCGTTCCTCGCGGCTCACCGAATTGACCTGCTTGTCCGGTGCGATGCCCGAGAGCTTCACGATCACAGGTATCATTTTTGCGGGCAGCAGCTTTCCGAGAGCGTTGCGGAAGTCCTTGTTAGGCGATTCGGTGAAATCGCGGACTATCCTTGCATCGAGCTTTTTTTCGTCAAGAGCGGGCTTGAGGTCGATGAACAGCTTGTATCTCCCGTTCTCCATATCGCGGATATGGCTCGACGCGCTAAGAACCAGAGGCCCCGATACCCCGAAATGCGTGAAAAGCATCTCACCGAGCTCGGAATACAGCTTTTCGTGCTTTTTTTCGTCATAGAGCGAGAGCGTGACGTTTTTCAGGGAAAGCCCCATCATCTCGGTGGAGTATTTCTCGGCAGTCACAAGCGGCACGAGCGAGGGATTCAGCTCTGTCACCGTATGCCCGAGCATTTTAGCGAGCTTGTAGCCGCTCCCGTCCGAACCGGTCTTCGGATAGGACATACCGCCCGTCGCGATAACGACATTCCCGGCATATATCTCCGTCCCGCCGCTTATCACGCCGGATACGCATCCGTTTTCGGTGAGTATGCGTGTGACGCTCCCGTGCTTTATCTTGACTCCGCGTTCCTTTGCGGCTTTTTCCAGAGCGCTGACGATATCGGCAGCCTTGTCGCTCACAGGGAATACCCTGTTACCGCGCTCG
Source organism: Oscillospiraceae bacterium (assembly GCA_024697725.1). Lineage (GTDB taxonomy): Bacteria > Bacillota > Clostridia > Oscillospirales > Ruminococcaceae > RGIG4694. Next base: position 7,992 of record JAILFE010000006.1, on the reverse strand, counting down.
GTCTTCAGCGGTACGCCCAGACCCTCGAAGAATGCCATACAGTCATCCGAGGAGAACTGCGAATATGCCGAAAAGAGAAATTTTGCGTTCCGGGGTATATTCGCCATGAATTCATCGCGTGTGCAGTTGTTCGTGACGTTGCAGCGCCCTTTTCCCGTGATGCCTAGTTTTCTTCCGAGCCGTTCGTTATGCTCGCAGATAAGGACGCTTTTCCCGCTGTCTGCGGCGGTCACGGCTGCCATAAGTCCCGCAGCGCCGCCGCCTGTTATAATGCAGTCGTACATATTATCATTCATCATATGTTATTGTCATAATCCTGATCGTCGGACTTTTCGTATACCTCGTATTCGTTCCATATCCGTTCAAGGCGCTCATAGTTCGATGATACGAATTCGCGCTTTCTCATGCTCATGGCGGTTATGAGCGCGTTGATAAGGCTCATCGGTGCAACGAGGGAATCGGCGAAGGATGCCATATCGCTGCGTGCGAGCAGCAGATGATCGGCATTTTCGGCGATAGGGGAGGTGCGGCTGTCGGTTATGGCTATTACCTGTGCGCCGTTCTCCTTGGCATATCTGAACGCCTTTACGGTATGCTTTGAATATCTCGGGAAGCTGATTCCGATCATGATATCGTCCTTGCCGATGTTGATTATCTGCTCGAACATCTCGCTCGTACTTGTGGTATGGATAAGTCTGACATTATCGACCATGATATTGAAATAGAATACGAGAAATCTCGCAAGTACGGCGGCAGAACGTGCACCTATCACATATATCGTCTTTGCGTTGCAGAGTATGTCCACAGTCTCGTAGAAATCTTCCTTGTCCGTCTCTTCAAGGGTGTGGCGAATCTGGTCTATATCGAAGTTCATTACCTTTGTGAGCAGATCCTCGCCTTCGAGCTGATCGCTCATAACGTCCATGCGCTGTATGGATGTGAGCTTGCTGCTCGTGTATTCGCGCAGAGCCTTCTGCAGCTCGGGATATCCCTCGTATCCGAGCACAGTCGCAAAGCGCACGACTGTGGATTCGCTTACGCCTACGACGGTCCCGAGCCTTGATGCGGTCATGAAAGCCGCCTTGTCGTAGTGATCGAGTATAAATTCCGCTATTTTCTTGTGTCCCTTTGAAAGCTCGGGCAAAAGCTCGCTCAGCTTTGCAGACAGATCGTTTGCCATAAGGATTACCTTCTTCTCTTCTATTTATTCTTTTTCAAACATACCGATGAGCTGGGTAAGATCATCGGCGATGATACTTGCTTTTTCGCGCATTTCTTCATCAGGAGGGAGCAGATCGGGCACCATTATTGCCTTCATGCCCGCCGAATATGCCGAGCGCACGCCGTTGAACGAGTCCTCCACGGCTGCACATCCCGAAGGAGATATACCGAGCCTGTCAGCCGCCATGAGGTAGATATCCGGCTCCGGCTTGCTTTTTTCCAGCATATCCCCGCCGATGACCGCATCGAAATATTCGTATATCCCTGCACCTTTCAGCATCGCTGTGACGGTGTCCGCCTTTGTGGAAGATGCGAGCGCGATCGGTATGCCCTTTCCCATGATATCGGAAAGGAGCTCCTTCACGCCTTTTTTCATCGGGACTCCGTTCCTGTCGGTATATCCGTGGAACCACGCCGATGCCTGTGCCGCCAGCGATACGCAGTCGATACCGCTGCCGAGATGTTCCTTTACTATCTTCATGGTAGTCTCAGTGTTCGTGCCGGTGCATTTCAGGAACATTTCGCGGATATCACCGAGATGATATTTCTCTGCGAGATATTCCCAGCTTTTCAGCACCAGGCTCTCGGTATCGAAGATGACGCCGTCCATATCAAAGATCACTGCTTTTACATTCATACGAGTTTTTCTCCGTTTCACATCACATAAACTATCATATCATTCCCACAGCGAATCCTGCAGAGCGCGCATATAATCCCTGCGTTTTGCCGTGGCTTTCTCGTCGGCGGAATATGTTCTGCCGTTGAATCGCAGAACGGTGCCTTCTGCGGGCTTTCCTGCGATCTTTTCAAGAGGTATATCCTTGCGGTGCTTTCCGTCAGTAACAACGGCAAATCCGTTTTCTATCCTGTCAACAGTTATCATATCTCAGCCTCCGTTTCTGTATTTTATTCGTTGTCGGAGCCGTTTGCGGTCCTGATATAGAGCTTGCTGCCGTCCGAAAAGATCGAGATCGCTCCGTCAAGATCGGTGCGGTATATCTTGTCGGTGTATTTCCTTATCCTGTTGAGCGCTTTTTCATGGGGATGCCCGTAGGAATTGCCCGCGCCGCAGCTTATCACGCAGACCGACGGCTGTACCGCCGCAAGTATTCCGCGTCCCGAGGATGTGGTGCTGCCGTGATGCCCGACCTTGAGCACATCTGCCGAAAGATCCTCGTCGCTCGCGGTCATATCGTCCTCCGAAGGGAACGAGGCGTCTCCGGTGAAAAGGAATGACGTATCCTTGTATTTCACCTTGCATACCACCGAGAAATCGTTGAGATCCTCATAGTTGCTGCCAATGGGACCGAGTATCGTCATTTCGGCGTTTCCGACGGTATATGTATCTCCTGCCTTTGCCTGTGTCAGCTTCAGCCCCTTTTTCTTCACAGCCTTCAGCATACGTTCATAGGCTGCGGAGGTAGGGGTCAGCTCGGACGGCACTTTTGGAACTATCATCTTCCCGACGTCCATATTTTCGATCACCTCCGCCATACCGCCTATATGGTCGGAATGGGGATGTGTAGCAATGATATAGTCGAGCTTTTCCACCCCGAGATCCTTTATCGCTTTCAGCACCGCAGTGCCGTATTCGCGTTCTCCCGCGTCGATGAGCACCGAGCAGCCGCCCGCGATGATAAGCTCGCTGTCGCCCTGTCCGACATCAAGATAATGCACGGCGAAATCAAAGCTGCTGCCGCCTGCGGTATCGGCTGCGATACTGTCGCCGACACCGAGCATATCCTGTATCTCTGTCATTGTCATCGGTTTGCCGATGAGCAGCATCACCGCGAATATCACAAGGCAGAGAGCCGTTATAAATATGCCCTTTCCGCCGCCTTTGGAGTTCTTACCCTTTTTGCCGGAGGACGGGCGCGGTGCGGATGCGGTCTTGCTGCGCTTTGGACGGCTGCTGCCGCTGCTGCTGCGTTTTGGATTCCCTTTACCCGACATTAGCCGTCACCCTCCGTAATCGTCAGTTATCCGACCGCTTGCTGCTGTCGTTCACCGGTGTTGCACGTACATATACATTCAGTGTTGCCGAGCCTGCGTTAATCCATATATCATCCGAGGATGATATCGTGAATGTCACCGGCATCGCATAATCTCCGGGCTTTCCGTTGAAATCGGTATCGAGTACTGCGACCTGACATGAGATATCGGTCGATGTCATCTTGTTGATATCATCCGCAGGGCCTATGAAATAAGGCAGCAGAGTCGAGGTTATCAGCTCGAACTTGAACTGTGACGGAGCATTTACTATCGTTATGTTGTTGCCCCTGATAGCGACCTTCTTCTTTATCACGTCGGAAGGACAGGTCACGGTCACGGAGCTCAGACCGGAAAGATTTTCGTAGCCCTCGGGGAGTATATTTTCCAGATCGAATGTAAATGTGGAACCGATATCGACCTCACGCATATTTATAGTACCGATATTAAGGCTCGTGATATCCTTGATCTTGTCCGTCGGAGCTGCGATATCAAGCTCCGCTGCCGAAAGATCGAGCTTTTTTATGAAGTTCTCGGTATCGAAATTCTTGGGTGCGTTGACTATGCTCACATCGAGAGGGAGCGTCTGACGGACGTATACCGGTATCTGCACGGTAAAGCTCTGCTTGTTGAATGTGAGCCCGCCTTCGGTGTTGGATATCGTCACGCCGTTGTTGTACAGAGCAATTTCTCCCGTTGAGAATTCATAGGATGATGTCAGTGTCATCGGCTCATCGGAGGATACCGTCACCCTGACATCGGTTATCGAATCTATCTGATTTTCGGGACCCGTAACACTTATCGTGCTGTCTGAGATGATTATCGGATCCTTGCTCATATAGCCCTCGGCTATGGTTATGCCCTTGCCTATCTCGGCGGTAACGGCAAATTCTCTGGTCACGATCTTTTCAAAGTCCACGGTTATGACCGAGGGTTCTATCTTTGTGACTTCAAAGGTCTTTCCCGTTTCGTTGACGAGTTCGAGCGGAAGGGTGTATTTGTTGGGCTCGGTGATATTTTCGGCGTTCACGGTCAGCGAGAGCTCATCGGGATTGAGCGTACCGATCTCCTTGCGCTCTCCGGATATGAATATCGTCGCTGTATCGGCGGATACAGATGCCGCTTTCAGTGAATTCGAGCCTGCATAGGTGCCGCTGAGGTCGATCTTTATCGGAACGTTGTATACGGGCTTGCTTATCGTGGGGTATACGCTGACCGATATCACGAACCATACTATCACGGCGATAGCAAGTGAGAGCAGCTTTGCGCTCGTATCGGTCTTGAATGCGCGGCGCAGTTTTTCCTTTATGCCGGATGTGTTTATCATCAGCTCTCACCCCCTCTTTTGAAAAGGTGTTTTTCCTCGTCATTGTTCTGTGAGGAGGACATTTTCAGGAGCTTTTCGCTGAATATCCTGTCGCGGAGATACTTCTTCAGGTCGTCCTTTGTAAGTCTGCGCTGGAGCTTGCCGTTCTCGGCGACCGATATGGTTCCGGTCTCCTCGGATACGACAACGATTATCGCATCGGAATTTTCGCTCATGCCGATAGCTGCGCGGTGGCGCGAGCCGAGCTCCTTGTTGATGCGTTCCTCATTGGTGGGCTTGGGAAGGAAGCAGGCGGCGGCGTGTACCATGCCGTCGCGGATTATCACGGCTCCGTCGTGGAGCGGTGTCTTTGTGAAGAATATCGTTCCGAACAGCTCCTTTGAAGGAGAGGCATCGAGTATGGTACCCGTGTCTATCTGTTCGCCGAGCTTTGTTTCCATTTCAAAAACGATCAGCGCACCGGTATAGGATGCGGAGAGATCTTCACAGGCATCGCATACCGCATCGATAGCCGTGTTCCATTTGGATATAAGCTCGCTCGGTGTCTCGTTGGTGAATACGTTCAGCTTTGTTATACCGGAATGGCCGATCTTTTCGATAGTGCGGCGCAGCTCCGGCTGGAACAGCACGATTATCGCAAAAAAGCCGACATCCATAACGGTATCGAGCAGATATACGACAGCTCGCATTTTCAGCATATTTGCGAGCAGATATGCTCCGACAACGATTATCATACCTTTGATAAGTCCGCCTGCGCGTGTATCGCGCATGAAGAACATTATCTTGTATATGATATACCACAGCACGCCTATATCCAGAAAATTCCAGAATGTCAGCGGCAGTACGCTCGCAAAAACGCTGCCGAGTTCGTAGATTAGGTCCATTGGGTGATCCTCCGATCGGTTATGCGGTATTCAATGCAAAGCCGCACCAAAGCAGGCTGCTTTATGTGCGGCTTCATTGCGCGCGGCATGACGTGGCATCAGTTCTTTCCCTTGCCTTTTCCGTCCTTGTCCTTTGATTTTTCTTTTTCCTTTTCCTGTTTCTTTGTTTCCTTCAGAGCCAGCGAAAGTCTGTCATTCACTATTTTGAGTATGCGAAGTCTTGCAAAGAGCTTGTTGTTTCCGGGGATAACGTTCCACGGTGCATATTCGGTCGAAGTCTTTTCGAGCATCTCATCTATGCATTTCTCGTATATATCCCATTTTTCGCGGTTGCGCCAGTCCTCATCGGTGATCTTCCACTGCTTTTTGGGATCGTTCTGTCTCGCTTCGAATCGGCGGAGCTGTTCGTCCTTGTCGATGTTGACCCAGAATTTTATGACGATGACTCCCGCCTCGGTGAGTTCCTTTTCAAATTCGTTTATCTCGCGGTATGCCATTGCACAGCGTTCAGGGGGAGTGAAGCCCTCTATGCGCTCTACCATGACCCTGCCGTACCATGTCCTGTCGAATATGGCGATATGTCCCGTCTTGGGAAGATGTCTCCAGAATCTCCAGAGATAGTGATGATTCTTTTCTAAGGCATCCGGCGCTGCGGTGGGGATAGCTTCATATCCTCTCGGGTCGAGCGCTGCTCCGATGCGCTTTATCGCGCCGCCCTTGCCTGCGGCATCCCAGCCCTCGAAAGCGATAACGACCGGTATGCGCTTCTGATATATCCTGCTGTGGAGCTTGGAGAGCTCCTTCTGCTGCTTTTTGAGCTCATCGAAATACTTTGTGGGCTGTATCGGCTTTCCTTCGCAAGAGGTATCTGCGAGCTTGGGCATACCCGTGAGCGGGAAGAGCTTTGATACATCTTCGGGCTCGGGATAATCGGGCTGTGTGTTCACGGCGTTCGTTATCTGGCTGACAAGTATATTGAACAGCTGGAAGCGTGTGAACTGTTTGTCCGATGCGTCTATCACGCGCCACGGACACACATCTGTCCCTGTCCTTTCGAGCATATCGTTGAACATTTTATAGTATTCGTCGTAATTCTTGTTGCGCATACGGTCAAGCACGGTGACACGCCATTTCTTGGATTCGTCCTCGCGCAGCTTGATAAAGCGCTGCTTCTGCTCCTGCTTGGAGATATGCAGGAAAAGCTTTATGATAAGATATCCGTCGTCGGTGAGCTGGCGCTCGAATACGTTGACCTCATTCACGCGGCGGAGATATTCCTCCTCGGTGATGCCCTGTTCAAGACGCGCTATCGCAAGCTCCTGGTACCAGCTCCTGTCCATTATGGACATCTTGCCGTATTCGGGGATGTTGTCCCAGAAGCGCTTCATCACGGGATAGCGCTGTTCCGATTCTGTTGCGGGGAGAGTAGAGTACACCTTGAAAAAGCGCGGGTCGAGCATTTTTATCGTATCGGCGATGAGCGAACCCTTTCCCGAAGCTCCCCAGCCCTCGAATATGATGATAACGGGTATCTTCCTGTCCCTTATCATGAGCTGCAGCTCGGAGAGGTTCTGCTGGAGCTGCTTTGTCATATCCTTATAATCTATATGCTCCTTATCGTCGTTCCTGATTATTTTTTCAAGCATTGCGCTGTCCCCCTTATGAAAAAAGTACAAACCTGCTTATAATACATTATATTATATTTTGCATCAGATTTCAAGTGTTTTCACAAAAATAATAAAAACATTCGGTGAATTTATTGAAAATACCGTATAATATCGGATATAAAAGCAGCATCCGCCGTTATGACGGATGCCGCAGAAGACCGTTCAGATATCGTTCCGGTCGGTGTTCGCTTTTTCAAAGCCGAAGAACAGATATATCCCTATGACCGCATTGAATCCTACAGCCGCAAATACGCTGAAGCGCTCGACGATGCCGAAATATTCCGGCGGAACAGCCGCCTTTCCGATCGCCCCGACGAACATCATCGCAAGGGATATTGCCGCCATAATCCCGATGCTGCGTATACCGTTCTTCCTGAAGCCGGATATTATGATTATCGTCAGTGACGCTATCGAGAGCAGCACTACCGCTATCGTGACGATGATATGCATATGCTCCTGAAAATCCGCTATATCCTTGCCACTGTCCGAGAGAGGGAACATCCTGTAGCCGATATTCGATATCCAGTTCATGACCGTAAAAAGATATATCCCGAGCCTGAACAAAGCTGTGTTCACTTTGTTTTCCGAAAGATAGATGCAGGCGCAGGTGCTGCATACCACACTTCCGGATGCATAAAGTGCGGAAAGCTGTTCCCACAGCATCCTTGAAGGCGATGTTTCCGCGGAAAGATCGCTCACTGCCTGCGACAGCGGGTCATATCCCGGGAAAGCAAGAGGCGAGAATATCACCGCACAGGTGTAGGATATGAACTGGAGAATACCCATAAGCCCCAAAATATTTATCAGTTTCTTTTTCATGACTGCACCTCCATATGTCTGCTGAACCATGCTATATATTTTCTCATATCCTCCGATATCGTGCAGATATCGGATATATCTGAGC
>JAILFE010000350.1 GCA_024697725.1 Oscillospiraceae bacterium | reverse complement strand
CCGGCGGGGCTGACCTTTATCTCATAGCAGCGGAACACACAGCAGAGCAGACCTGCAAAGCTGCCGTCATAGCAGAATATCACATCTGACCGGTGAGACATTTCACATAGTCCTCCTTTTCGGGCAGGAGCTTTTGTTTTGCGGGCTCGTCAAAAAACGAGAGCTGTTCGGAGTCATTTCCGATATCAAGAGCTTTTGCGACATTTTCGGACATGAGCTGCCGCCTCATGCCGCGTTCGGTAATTTTCAGTCCTTCTTCGAGCCGTCCCTTGCAGGTTATGAAATACTGTGCGCGTTTGAGCACCACGCCGAGCTTTTTCAGATCGCTGAAATCAAGGTTAGTGCGCCGTCTTGCGGTGATTATGCGGTATGCCGACTTTACGCCGATGCCGGGGACGCGAAGCAGCAGCTCATAATCCGCGCGGTTTATCTCCAGCGGGAATATCTCGGGGTGAGCAAGCGCCCAGCAGCATTTCGGGTCATACATCGGGTCGAAGCTCTGATGCTTTTCGTCGAGCAGCTCGTTTGCCGAAAAGCCGTAGAAGCGCAGCAGCCAGTCCGCCTGATACAGCCTGTGCTCACGCAGGAGAGGGACGGGCGTTCCCGCCTTCGGGAGGATGCGCTGATCTCCGACAGGGACATATGCCGAGAAAAACACGCGTTTCAGGCTGTATTTCTTGTAAAGCGCCTCGGACAGACGTATTATCTGAAGATCGGTATCGGGCGATGCGCCTATTATCATCTGTGTGCTTTGTCCCGCGGGCGCGAATTTCGGGGCGTGTCTGTACTTTACGAGCTCGGTGGAATTTTCTTGTATGCGATTTGATATCTGCGACATCGGAAGGAGTATCGACTGCTTTGTTTTGTCCGGAGCGAGCTTTTCAAGGCTTTTCTGTGACGGCAGTTCGATATTCACGCTCATCCTGTCGGCAAGCAGTCCGAGCCTTGCGGTGAGGATACTGTCTGCTCCGGGTATCGCCTTGGCATGGATATAGCCGCGGAACCTGTATTCATTGCGAAGTATCGACAGACATTCTATCATCTGCTCGCAGGTATAGTCGGGGTCTTTCATCACAGCAGAGCTGAGGAAAAGCCCTTCGATATAATTCCTTCTATAGAAATTCATCGTAAGGTCGGCAAGCTCGCGGGGAGTAAAGCAGGCGCGGGGGATATCGTTCCCGGCGCGGTTCACACAGTAGCTGCAGCTGTAGATGCAGCAGTTTGAAAGCAGCACTTTCAGGAGAGTTATGCACCTTCCGTCAGCGGAGAAGGAATGGCATATCCCCGAGCGTTCGCAGCAGCCGATGCCGTCGGCGGAGGAATGTGTTTTTCCGCTTGACGTACAGGCAGCGTCATATTTTGCCGAATCGGAAAGGATCCGCAGTTTATCTTCGATATCCATTTTCTGCTCCTTTGACAGTGGTATTGCTTCTATACTGTTATAATAGCACATATGTTCTTGCTTGTCAATAGCGATTTTTGTATAATATTCAAATAATATACAAACAGTATAAAGAAAAACGCAAAAAAACTGCCGCAGATCAATAACGACCGCAGCAGCTTTATTTTTTTCCGAGATATGTTTTTCTGAACCAGTTCACGTATGATGCTTCGAGCAGGTCAAGTGTCCTGTCGTACATAATGAATATGACATTCATGATGATAAGTATCTTCAGCATCAGATTTTTCCCGAGAAAGCTGAAATCATCGAGAAAATCATATATACTCATACCGCTTATTGCGATGATAAGGTAGTATACCGCGACCGCCGCTGCATTGAAGACCGCCGTTTTTATGACAATCCTTGCCAAAAACAGGCGGATATTCCGTTCTATCACTCTTCTCAGTATCGGATAATACCCGAAAAGCATCACGAACATCAGCACTGCTTCCTTGTCAGGCGTTATGAAAAAGCTCAGCAGCGATACCGCCGAATAGGTGACAAACGCCCATTTGTCATCTATCTCCACAGCGACCACCACTATCATCGCGCCCATATACAGCGGAACAGCCATATTCAGTACCGGGAACACGGCGGTACACAGCATCAGCATAAGACACAGTGAAGCGACAACGCCGCCAAGCGCAACTTTATAACCGTTATTTTTCACTATTATTTCACCAATTGTTTTGTTACCCGCTCTCTGTGCATACACAGCCGGGATGATGCTTTATTGCGTTATCCCGATTATAGCATAAAAATGCTTTATTGTCAACAAGCGGTGAGCCCCCGCAGGCACCTCGCGGCGGTGAGCCCCCGCAGGCACCTCGCGACGGGGAGCCCCCGCAGCCACCTCGCGTTGTTAGTGAATAATAGCTTTTCTGTTATCCCGCGTTTGTTACGTATATGACAGCACAGAAGAACTGCTGCAATTAAAATTATCTTACTGCCTCGAACTTTTCGGAGCGCTTCATAAAAAGAAAATGTCCGCCGTCTGCAAACTGCAAACGGCGGACATTAACAGCAAATCCATGTAAGGATCACGGACATTACAGAAAAACTGCCGTTATCTTACAATGCAGAACGATGGCGTATATCAGCCTCCGATCTTGGGGAGCTGTTCCCTGTACTTTGCAAGCTCTTCGTCTGTGGGGATATAATCGCTCATCTGGTTGTCGTTGTATGCCTGATATGCGTACATATCGAAATAGCCGGTACCGGTAAGACCGAATACGATCGTTTCTTCCTTGCCTGTTTCCTTGCATCTGAGCGCCTCGTCGATAGCCGCCTTGATAGCGTGCGAGCTCTCGGGAGCGGGGAGTATGCCTTCTACACGGGCGAACTTGACAGCAGCATCGAATACCTCTGTCTGCTTTACTGTAGTTGCCTCGATATATCCGTCATGATAGAGCTGGGAGAGTATCGGGCTCATGCCGTGATAGCGCAGACCGCCTGCGTGGTTCGGCGAGGGAATGAAATCGCAGCCGAGGGTATACATCTTGGAGAGCGGGCAAACCTTTCCGGTATCGCAGAAATCGTATGCGAAGGTGCCTCTTGTGAAGCTCGGGCAGGATGCGGGCTCAACGGCAATAATGCGGTAGTCGTTCTCGCCGCGGAGCTTTTCGCCTATGAACGGAGCGATAAGACCGCCGAGATTGGAGCCGCCGCCTGCACAGCCGATGACCACATCAGCCTTGACACCGTATTTATCGAGAGCGGCCTTTGCCTCAAGACCGATTATCGTCTGGTGGAGAAGCACCTGATTGAGCACGCTTCCGAGAACATAGCGGTAGCCCTCGCGGGAGGTTGCTGCTTCAACGGCCTCGGATATTGCACAGCCGAGGCTGCCTGTTGTTCCGGGATGCTCTGCAAGGATCTTCCTACCGATCTCGGTCGTATCCGAGGGTGAAGGAGTAACTTCCGCGCCGTAGGTCCTCATGACCTCGCGTCTGAAAGGCTTCTGCTCGTAGGAGCATTTTACCATGAATACATGGCAGTCCAGTCCGAAATATGCACAAGCCATAGAAAGCGCCGTGCCCCACTGACCTGCGCCTGTTTCTGTAGTGACGCCCTTGAGCCCCTGCTTCTTTGCATAGTATGCCTGAGCTATCGCAGAATTGAGCTTGTGGCTTCCGCTTGTGTTGTTGCCCTCGAATTTGTAGTATATCTTTGCGGGGGTCTGGAGCTTTTCTTCGAGGCAGTATGCCCTTACGAGCGGCGAGGGACGGTACATATTATAGAATTTGCGTATCTCATCGGGGATGGGGATATAGGGAGTCGTATTGTCGAGCTCCTGATCCACGAGCTCATCACAGAATACATGGGCGAGATCGTCGTGAGTAACGGGAGCTCCCGTTGCGGGGTTCAGTAGAGGAGCGGGCTTGTTCTTCATGTCGGCGCGGTAGTTGTACCATGCCTTGGGCATTTCGTCTTCTTCAAGATATATCTTGTAGGGTATCTGTTTTGCCATGTGGATCGTTCCTTTCATAATCAAGATAAATTGTTGGATTTCAGTGAATTAAATCAACATATCAATTATATCACTTTGCCGGACAAAAGTCAAGCAGTTTGCCCTCATCCGCCGGACAAATAAAAAAGCCCTGCAGCATAACTGCAAGGCTTTTGTTGGTCGGAGTGACGGGACTTGAACCCACGGCCTCTACCACCCCAAGGTAGCGCGCTACCAATCTGCGCCACACCCCGTGACAACAGAATTATTATATCATGTGATAAGTGCTTTGTCAAGAGGTTTTCGCAAAAAAATATAAAAATGTGAAAAGTGTCGGAGAAAATGGCATATCGCAGACTGTTCTATGTATATTTTGAACCCTTTCCTCAGCTTTGCGTTTGTCGAGGGCTTTGCGTTGACATTTTTGTACATTATATGATATAATACTGTAAAACCGCATCCGAAAGGAGATAATGCCGTATGGATAAAAAGGAGATCGCAGCAGCGGCGGTCAGAAAGCTCTGTGAGGTATATCCCGATGCCGCCTGCTCGCTTACATATGACGAGCCGTACCGCCTTATGGTAGCCGCCCGTCTCTCTGCACAATGTACCGATGAGCGCGTCAACAGGACGACCCCTGCGCTGTTTAAAAAATATCCCGATCTTTCGAGCCTTGCCGATGCGGATGAAAATGATGTCGCGCAGATCATACGTCCCTGCGGACTTGTGAATTCCAAGGCAAAGAGCATCGTCGGGATGTGCAGGAGACTGCGTGACGTGTACGGCGGCATAATACCCGATGATATGGAAGAACTTCTCACATTCCCGGGGATCGGCAGAAAGACCGCGAATCTCCTGCTCGGAGATATCTATCACAAGCCCGGTGTGGTCGTCGCAGATACGCACTGCATACGCATATCCGGCAGGCTCGGGCTCACACAGAGCAAGGATCCCGCCGTTGTGGAGAAGGATCTGCGGGAGATACTCCCGCCGGAGGGATCGTCCGATTTCTGCCACAGGCTCGTTATATTCGGCAGGGACTGCTGCACGGCGCGTTCTCCCGCCTGTGAGCGCTGTTCGCTTAGAGCAGAGGGGATATGTACATATCAGAATTAAAAAAGCCGGCAGAAAAGCCATAGCATTTCCGATAATACTGTCGGAAATGCTATGGCTTTGATATTTATATCATATTTTCGCCGTATTTATTTCAGGCGTCCTTTTTTTCCCTGACCTTGCCGTCAACGACCTCATAGGTCGTGCCGCATCTGCGTATCGCCTTTGTCGGGCAGGCATCCGCGCATTTGCCGCATACGATGCATTTGTCGTAGTCTATCCGCGCAAGGTTGTCGATAACGTGGATAGCGTCAT
>JAILFE010000310.1 GCA_024697725.1 Oscillospiraceae bacterium | reverse complement strand
CTCTGCCCGTGCATCATCGAGAGCATCTGCGGCAGCCCTGCGCAGCCTGTTGAGCTCCGAGACCGGAAGCATCAGTCCTTCGCCGATATGCGCCGTGATACTGCCTGCGGTGTATACCGTGCCTCCCAGACGGGAGAGCTGTTTACTGGCATCTTCGGGCGATGTGGGACGGTTTATCGCAGTCTGAGGGGACATACCCGTGACCGTGACCGAAATGCCGCCGCATTCTGCGGTAAGGACGGTATCCTTTCCGTCCGATATCGTGATATCGAAATTTATCGGGAATATCCCGCGTTCTGTTCGGTAAAGCTCCCTTAGCTGAGGCAGAACGCCTGCTGCTGCGGTGACATCATCCTTCTGTCTGTGACCGAACATATCTTTTCCCGTATCGCCGAGGAGATATCCGTCGGTAAAGCCGCTTCTGGAAAATACGGCTCTGAGGGTATCGGTATCGGGCTTTTTGCCGTCAAGTGCGGCTCTGCACGCCGAAACAGCGGCTGCGACGTATTCCGGCCGCTTCATGCGGCCTTCTATCTTGAAGGAAGTCACGCCGGTTCTGGCAAGTCGGGGGAGCATATCAACATAGGACATATCCTTCAGAGAAAGTGCATATTCTCCGCTCTGTCCGTCCGATGTGAACGGCAGGCGGCACGCCTGTGCGCAGCGTCCACGGTTCGCACTGCGCGAGCCTATGACTGCTGATATATAGCACTGCCCCGAAACGCTCATACAAAGCGCACCGTGTACGAATATCTCGGTCTCGATACCGAGCGAGGCTATTTCCTTTATTTTTTCGAGCGGCAGCTCCCTTGAAAGCACGACCCGTGAAAAACCGAGCTCCTTTGCTTCAAGTGCGCCCTCGGGAGTATGTATCGTCATCTGTGTGGAGGCGTGCAGCGGAATTCCCGGGACTGCTCTTTTTATCAGCCGCGCTGCGCCGAGATCCTGTATTATTATCGCATCGACACCGCATTCCGCCGCAGCTGATGCCGCGCGGACAGCGTCGTATGTCTCGCTGTCGAATATCAGGGTATTGAGCGCCAGATGAACGCTCACTCCGTGAAGATGACAGAAACGCACGGCTTCTGCCATTTCCTCATCGGTAAAATTATCCGCTCCCGCTCTTGCCGAAAAGCGCTCTCCGCCGATATATACGGCATCGGCGCCGCACAGACAGGCGGCACGGACTGCTTCGAGGCTTCCCGCAGGGGCGAGCAGCTCGGGGGTGGTTCTCACTTCTTGTTTTTCCTCTTTTCGCTTCGCGCCTTGGAGCGGCGTGCGGCACGGTTCATTTCCTGCTGATCTATAGCTATGGTTATGGACGATGGTATCGAATCCGCAAGAACGAGCTGATCCTCGCACTCGCAGTAGGTATTCCCGCCGGCTTCGGATCCTGTCTTCTCTGCTTCGCTGTCATCCTGAGTATTCGGGGAGCTGCGGAGCTTTTCGTTTTCTTCTTTCAGGGACTTGTTTTCCGAACGGAGCTTTTCGAGCTCTTTGCGGAGCTTCTCATTTTCACTGCGCTGTTCGTTGCCTGCCTGAAGCGCCCTGTCGCGTGAGTCGCGTGCACGGCCTGCTTCATCGACATATTCCTTTACCTGACGGCGGATATTGTCGATGCTCTCGTCGGATTTCACCTTCTGCTCATAGGCGGACAGCGCACAGAGTATCGCTGACGATTCGAGCCCGAGCGACGGCATTTCCTTCATGAGATATTTTATGTCGGCATCAAGGCTTTTGGCGATGCGTTCAACAAATTCGACGTCGTTGTCGGTACTGAGAGTGAATATCCTGCCGCATATCGAAACTTTCAGTTTGTTCATATGTAACTGTCCTTTCCTTGTTTTTATTCAGCCGACATTGTGGTCAGGCAGCAGTATGTCTGTTTTTCTGCTCCTGTTTCTGCTTTTTTGTTCCGGGAGCGATAACGTCATGAAGCGATACAGTCAACGGCATTGGTAATTGAATTTCCACTGTCGTTTACTATAAAATACCATTCCATATCATTATACCACGTTTGTTAAAAAATATCAATAGTTATTTTAAATAATTAACGTCCCGGAGATGCGTAATTATGCTGAAAAAACCTGTCGTTTTTTGTGCGGTTTTGATTATTTCGGGATTATATTCAGGATTTTAGGTGATATACAGTATAAAATTGTAAATATGCAAAAATAAAACGTTTAATGTGTAATTTATGAGAAAATATTCAAAATACTCTTGACAACGGGGAAAATACGTGTATAATATTGTTTATCCTTCATTGACTTTTTGCATATGCGCATATGTAAATGGCATGGTATCCCGCCGGCAGGATACGCAGAGAATGACAATATGATAACATTTTGACTGAATCGGATTGACAAAATGAATATAATATTGTAGAATGTTATATATATTAACTGAACGTATATTACAGATCAATTTATTTGAAGAGGACTGATGAATATGATCACAGCTTTACAGGGACGGAGCTTTCTGAAGCTCCTCGATTTCACACCCGCGGAGATAACAGGACTTATCGATCTTGCCGCCGATCTTAAGGCGCAGAAAAAAGCGGGCATCTCGCACAGTATACTGCGCGGGAAGAATATCGCTCTTATCTTTGAAAAAACAAGCACGCGCACACGCTGCAGCTTTGAGGTCGCAGCCTTCGATCTGGGCATGAAGGTGACATATCTCGATGCTTCCGGCTCGCAGATAGGCAACAAGGAGAGCATAGCCGACACTGCGCGCGTTCTCGGACGCATATATGACGGCATAGAATACCGCGGCTACGGTCAGGAGATCGTCGAGGAGCTTGCGAAGTATTCGGGCGTGCCGGTATGGAACGGTCTTACGAATGAATTTCATCCCACACAGATACTTGCCGATTTCCTCACGATAAAGGAGCATTTCGGCAGACTTCAGGGGATAAAGCTCGTATATATGGGCGATGCGCGTTTCAATATGGGAAATTCGCTCATGGTCGGCAGCGCGAAGATGGGGCTTGATTTCACAGCCTGCGCACCGAAGAAGTATTTCCCCGACAAGAAGCTCATAGACGAATGCACCGCTATAGCTGCGTCTACCGGCGCAAAGCTGGATTTCTGCGAGGATCCCGCCGAGGCTGTGAAGGGCGCGGATGTTATATATACCGATATATGGGTATCTATGGGAGAGCCTGTTGAGGTATGGGAGGAGCGCGTGAACGACCTTGCTCCCTATCAGGTGGATATGAAGCTCATGGATATGGCAGGTCCGCAGTGTGTATTCATGCATTGTCTGCCCTCGTACCACGACCGCAAAACGACCATCGGCAAGGAAATGGGAGAACGCTTCAACCGTGATTTCATGGAAGTGAGCGATGAGGTCTTCGAGAGCAGCCGTTCGCTGGTATTCGACGAAGCAGAGAACCGTATGCATACTATAAAGGCTGTCATGGCGGCAACGCTTGCTCCGAATAAGGCGGACGCCGTAACGCAGATGAACAGTGCACGCTAAGCGGCGGGTAGGCGGGGAGCCCCCGCGGGCATGACGCGGCGTCAGTGAATAACATTTGTTCTGTTACGACCGCGTTTGTTACATGATCCCACTTTGTTTTATTGAGCCAATGATATTGCCCCGGGGTGAATACCGTTTCACTCCGGGGCAATGTTTCTTTATAGGTTTATGTTCACTTCTTCGTGACTTTTGTTCCCTGACGTGTCTCCTCGATGATATAGCCCATTTCGGATATCTTGTCGCGCAGGCTGTCTGCAAGTGCGAAATCCTTCGCCTTTCTTGCCGCCTTGCGCTGCTCTATCAGCTCTGCGACCTCGGCGGGGATATCATCCGCTGCGGCGTTTGCCGTGCGCAGCTTTGCTGCTGCCTCGATAAGTCCGAGCGAGAGTACCTTGTCGAGCTCGGCTATGAGTGCGAGCTTGGTGCTGTCGGAGGATGAGTCCTTGAGTATATCGAAAAGCACCGTGACCGCCTGCGAGGTGTTGAGATCGTTGTCCATCGCATCGGTGAATGCCTTTTTCAGTCTGTCGAAGGCGGCTGCATCGACGGGTGTCTTGTCGTCCGTATCAAGGCGGGATATCGTAGTGACAAGGATCTTATAAGCCGCTGCGGTGTTGTCCAGCGTATCGAACGAGAACATGAGTGATTTCAGATAGTGGGAGTTAAGGCAGAAAAGCCTGTATACGAGCGGGTCATAGCCCTTTTCCTCGAGCAGCGATACCGTCAGGAATTCGCCCTTGGATTTGCTCATCTTTC
>JAILFE010000288.1 GCA_024697725.1 Oscillospiraceae bacterium | reverse complement strand
TCGCGGCGGGGAGCCCCCGCTGGCATGTCGCGTTGTCAGTGGATAACAGCTGTTTTGTGTCACCCGCGTATGTTACGTTAATGACAGCGCTGAGAACCGCTTTGCAATGACATAACAAAAAAGCAGGATATTCCGTTTCTTCACGGAATATCCTGCTAATATTTTCGGACAGATAAAGTCCTGCCGGGAAGGAGGATCAACAGCAGGACCCTCCCCCCGCTAATCTTTTGAAATATGATCCCTCACATTTTCGGAAAAGCTCTGGCGTGTATACGGATGAGTTACCTTCATCAGATTGTCGGACGGCACTATCTCGTCTGCGATGAAACGAAGGGCGCGTGCAATGCCGGATACGGCCTTTCCGAGGAATTCTTTTATCTTCATTGTATTGATCTTCATAGGATCCCCTCCTGTCGGGAAGTATAGTAAATGACATTGAAATTGCTGTATTCAGTCTGCACAAAGCTCATATATGCAAAGCTTTGCTTGACTGAATGTGCAATTTCTTATGTCATTGACTATATCATTTATTTCTATGATAATACTATATCATATCTCAGAGCGGGAGTCAATTAACCGGGGATTAGAATCAGATTAAACATCAAGCATCGGACGGTCTCTTTTCAAGCATAAAATGCGCAGCACACCGGAATACGATATGCTGCGCAGGAGATATGTGATATATCAAAGTCCGCCTGTAAGGATCTTCCTCAGACCCTCCTTGTTGTTGCAGAAAGCGAGTGCATTGTCGCGTGTGATCTTGTTGTCGCGGTACAGCTTTGCGATGCTGTCGTTGAGTATGCACATACCCTGCTTAGCGCTCTGCTGCATAACAGACTCGATCTGGTGGGTCTTGTCGGTGCGGATAAGATTGTGTATAGCGTCGGTGCCGGTGAGCACCTCAAGCGCAGCGACACGTCCGTCGTTCTTTACCTTGGGGATAAGTGTCTGCGAGATGACAGCTTCGAGAATGTTTGCGAGCTGCGAACGCACCTGGTTCTGACCGTGCGGCGGGAAAACGTCGATGATCCTGTTGATCGTCTCGGCAGCGCCCGTTGTATGGAGCGTTCCGAATACGAGGTGACCTGTCTCGGCAGCGGTGATGGCAAGCGAGATAGTCTCAAAGTCACGCATTTCTCCGACAAGGATAACATCGGGGTCTTCACGCAGGGCACTGCGGAGCGCGATATCAAAGTTGGGCACATCGGCGCCGACTTCACGCTGGTGTATGGTAGCCTTTCCGTTGGTGTATCTGTACTCTATGGGGTCTTCTATCGTGATGATGTGGCAGCGCTGAGTCTCGTTGATGAGGCGTATCATAGCTGCGAGGGTGGTGGATTTACCCGAACCTGTAGGACCTGTCACGAGGATAAGTCCTCTCTTCTTCATGGCGAGTTCGTGAACGATAAAGGGCAGTCCGAGTTCTTCCGTGGTGGGTATGCTCGTGTTCAGCAGACGGATGGTAGCCGCAAGGCGTCCGCTCTGGTGGAACACATTTACACGCTGACGTGCGCCGTTTGCGAGTTCAAACGAGAAGTCGAGGTCTTTTCCCGCATTCACGATCTGTTCCTGATCGGCTGTGAGCATAGCATGGATTATCCTGTTTACGCCTACGGGGGTGAAATCCTCCTCCCCCTTGAGTACGCTGTACTTGGTGAGTTCACCGTTTATTCTGAATACAGTGGGTGCGCCTACTGTAAGGTGGATATCCGAAGCACCCTTCTCTCTTGCAAAAAGTATAAAATCCTCAAAGGTCATGGAAGCCATCTGCAAATCCTTCTTTCTGTAAATAAGATTGAAAAATCACTTGATCCTGTACTGTATGCCGCTTATCGACATATATACTTCTGATGAGATATGCGCTATCCTCTGATTGACGCCGTTGAGGACATCTCTGAAAAACTTCTGCTCGGGATCGAGCGGCATAACGGAGAAGCCCGGGTCAATGGTGATGATTATCATATTTCCGTCGATCACCTGAACTCTCGAAACAAGGTCGGATATATCCTCCACTATCTGCTTCTGGAGTTCTTTCTTCTTGTCGTGTGTCATGAGGTCGGCAGAAGGGCACGCCTTCTTTATAGTCTCCGACACATAAAAAGCAACATCGTCGAATATGAAGAATTTGTGGGTCTCAACACTGGGGTCAGTGAGATTGAACCCCGGCATTATGTCCCATTCGACGTAATTGTGCTCGTTGCTCCAGCGTATGCGCTCTGCGATGTCCGGATCCATTTCTTCGGGAATACACATATAAAGAACATTGTCGCACTCCGCAAAATACGAAGCAGCCCAGCGGGATTTCCCGCTTCCGGCGCCGCCGGTGATAAGGGTTATCTTTGCCATGTGAAAACCATCCTTTCTGTGCCTTCCCGGGATATGCCCGAACGGCTGAATGCAAGGCACAACATCTGATATTAAGTATAGCACAATTTCCCGGGATTGTCAATATATGTATATAAAATCACCATTGTCAGGCGGCAGGACCGGATACTGCGGCATTTTATTGACAATCAGACGGTGATGTGCTATAATGTTGCTGTCAGATATGATCTAAAAAAAGAAGATGAGAATATATGCCGGTATCAGCAGATTGTCATATGCATTCCGTCCATTCGGGAGATTCAGAAGCTCCCATGGAAGAAATGATCCTGCAAAGCATTGCAAAAGGACTGGATACGATATGCTTTACGGAACATATCGATCTTGATTTTCCCGTCACTGATCTTGACCCCGAAGGAAAATTCGAGTGTGATATGGATGAATATTACAAAGACTATTGTATCTGTCGGGAAAGATACTCTGATAAAATAAGAATACTGTTCGGGACAGAATTGGGATTACAGCCTTCTGTGGCAGACCGCAACAAAGCATATGCAAAAGCATATGATCTTGATCTTATCATCGGTTCATCCCACTTATGCAATGGCGCAGACCCTTCATGCACGGATTTTTACAGAGGGCGGAGCGAGAAAGAGGCTTACAGGGAGTATTTTGATTCGATCCTGGAAAATATAACGACATTTTCCGATTTTGATGTTTACGGTCATCTCGATTATGTGGTCAGATACGGACCCAATGCCGATAAAGAGTATTCATATGACACATACAGAGACATTCTTGACAGGATACTGATGCTCCTGATCGAAAAAGGCAAAGGCATCGAGATCAATACCGGAGGCTTGAAAAAAGGATTGCGGGATGTACATCCATGTACTGATGTCATCAGACGCTATAAAAGTCTGGGCGGCGAGATAATAACGATCGGTTCTGATGCTCACATCCCCGAGAACATAGCAGCATATTTCAGCCGTGCAGAAGAGATACTGAATATATGCGGATTCAGATACTATACAGTTTTTGAACACAGGAGACCGAGGTTTGTGAAGCTGTAGACCGGCAGCATCGGTCAGCGGCACCCGCTCTCCGGGATCTCCCGCCGATACAGGTCATTTTGTGAAAAACAGCCAAAAATATTGAATATCCTCACAAGATTTTTTTATCGTGCAAATTTTTTCAAAGTCCTTGACAAATAACAGTGTGGGTGATATACTGTATCTGTAAAATCAAATAAGGCAACTAAATCCTGTGAACAAAAGCAAGTAGCCGCTGTGATGACGGTACAGAGAGCCCGCGATGCTGAGAATCGGGCGCGTGCAGCCGTGGTGAATGGGTTTGTGAGGAGCCGGGTGAAATGATAGTCAGCAATTCAATGCTGTTTGCTGTAAAGTATCCCGCGCCGCGATTCCTGCGTTAGTGTGAGAGGGTATGAAAGCTTGATGCGGAGTACTTGTTCGTTAGTGACGATCAACCGCTGCATGGGCAAAGTACCTGTGAGGCGGTATTTTTATGCCGCAAAGTCGGGTGGCACCGTGGTGCTGTTCATAACGGACAGTTTTCGCCCCGATACGGAAGTGATATCCGTATCGGGGCTTTTTTGTACCCGTGCGGATCCGTAATGATAAACGGAAGGGAGTTTTTGGAATGATCAGCATGACACTTGAACAGATCAGAGATATCGCATCGGACGGAGATTATGACCTTATCCCCATGGCGGATGAGATATTCTCCGATATGCACACCCCCATCGAAGTCGTCCGCAAGCTGCTCGGCGCATCGTCGCACTGCTTCATGCTCGAGAGCGCGGAGCACGACAAGCGCTGGGGACGCTATACCTTCCTCGGATATGACCCCGTGAGCGAGCTCACCTGCATCGACGGGAAGGTGAAGATCACCGAGAACGGCACGACAAGAACTCTTGAAACAGAACATCCCGACAGCGTGATAAAGGACATACTCAGCCACAGGAAAAGCCCGCATATAAACTCGCTCCCGCCGTTCACGGGCGGTCTTGTGGGATATTTCTCCTATGACTATATAAAATACAGCGAACCTACGCTCAATCTTGACGCAAACGACGAGGAACACTTCAACGATGTCGATCTTATGCTCTTCGACAAGGTGATAGCCTTCGACAATTACCGCCAGAAGATAGTATTCATCGTGAACGTTTCCGCCGCAGACCCCGAAAGCTCGTATGCCGAGGGGCTCAAAAGGATAGCCGAGATGAAGGAGCTCGTCATGAACGGCATCGCAAAGGCCGACACCTCCGGACATCTCACCTCAGAGATACGCTCGCTCTTCTCAAAGGAAGAGTACTGCTCAATGGTCGAAAAGGCAAAGCACTACATCCGCGAGGGAGATATCTTCCAGGTAGTGCTCAGCAACCGCCTTGACGCCGATTATTCCGGCAGTCTGATAGATGTGTACCGCATACTCAGGACATCGAACCCGTCGCCGTATATGTTCTATTTCTCCGGAATGGACGTTGAGCTCGCGGGAGCTTCGCCCGAAACGCTCGTAAAGCTCGTGGACGGAGAACTGCACACCTTCCCGCTTGCGGGCTCGCGTCCGCGCGGCGAGACAGAGGCGAGGGACAATGCTCTCGAAAAAGAGCTTCTGGAAGACGAAAAGGAGCTCTCGGAACACAATATGCTCGTCGATCTCGGCAGGAACGACCTCGGCAAGATAAGCAAATTCGGCAGCGTCAGCCTTGACAGCTATATGTCGGTCGTGAGATATTCGCATATAATGCATATCGCTTCTTCGGTCAAGGGCACGATAAGGGACGACAAGACGGCAGTTGATGCCGTGGATGCGGTGCTCCCCGCAGGAACGCTCTCGGGCGCTCCTAAGATACGCGCCTGCGAGATAATCAACGAGCTTGAGAACAACAAGCGCGGAATATACGGCGGAGCGGTCGGATATATAGATTTCACGGGAAATCTCGATGTATGCATAGCGATAAGGCTCGCATTCAAGAAAAACGGCAGGGTGTTCATACGCTCCGGCGCGGGAATAGTCGCTGACAGCGTCCCCGAAAAGGAATACACCGAATCGATGAACAAGGCGCAGGCAGTGGTCAACGCCATAAAGGCAGTCGGAAACGGCATCGAATAAGGAGGGAACGATATGATACTTCTGATCGACAATTACGACAGCTTCTCATACAATCTCTATCAGCTCGTTGGCAGCATCTCCCCCGATATCAGGGTGATACGCAACGACGAGATGACGGCGGATGAGATAAGAGCGCTCTCCCCTTCGCATATCATCCTTTCCCCGGGACCCGGACGTCCCGAAAATGCAGGCATATGCATCGAAGCGGCAAAAACGCTCGGAAAGGATATACCGCTCCTCGGGGTATGTCTCGGACACCAGTCGATATGCGAGGCGTTCGGCGCGACGATAACCTATGCAAAGACACTGATGCACGGCAAGGCATCGAAAGTGACAGTAGATACGGACAGCCCTCTCTTCGGCGGTCTTGACAGAACGATCACCGCCGCAAGATATCATTCTCTCGCGGCAGACGAGTCCACGATGCCCGATGTGCTGAAAATAACAGCCCGTGCAGATGACAACGAGATAATGGCTGTCGAGCACAAAGAATACCCGATATACGGCGTGCAGTTCCACCCCGAGTCGATACTCACACCGAACGGCAGGACGATAATGGAAAACTTTCTGAGCATAAGAAAATAATAACGAGGAGGATATCACCATGATAAAGGAAGCTATAATCAAGATCGTGAACAAGGAAGACCTCACCTATGATGAGGCATATACCGTAATGTCCGAGATAATGTCCGGACAGACCACTCCCACACAGAACGCAGCGTTCCTCTCGGCTCTCAGCACGAAGAGCACCAAGGCGGAGACTATCGACGAGATCACGGGCTGCGCCGCAGCTATGCGCGATGCCGCGACAAAGGTCGAGCATGATATGGATATCCTTGAGATAGTAGGCACGGGCGGAGACAATGCGCACAGCTTCAATATCTCCACGACCTCTGCGTTCGTTATCGCAGCAGCGGGTATAAAAGTAGCAAAGCACGGCAACCGTGCGGCATCCTCCCTCAGCGGAACGGCTGACTGCCTTGAAGCTCTCGGCGCAAATATCAGCCTCGAACCCGAAAAGTGCGTCCGTCTTTTAAAGGATGTCGGATTCTGCTTCTTCTTCGCTCAGAAATACCACACATCAATGAAATATGTCGGAGCTATCAGAAAAGAGCTCGGCTTCAGGACAGTGTTCAATATCCTTGGACCTCTCACCAATCCCGCAAGTCCGCAGCACCATCTCCTCGGAGTATATGACAGGGTGCTGCTCGAACCCGTTGCACAGGTGCTCATGAAGCTCGGTTCAAAGCGCGGGATGGTCGTATTCGGCACCGACAGGCTCGATGAGATATCCATTTCCGCTCCCACAGCGGTATGCGAATACAAGGAAGGCTGGATGAAGGAGTATACCATTGATCCCGAGCAGTTCGGCTTCACACGCGGCACAAAGGAAGATATACTCGGCGGCACTCCCGCAGAGAACGCCGCAACGACAAGAGCGATACTCTCAGGCGAGGAAAAGGGTCACAAGCGCGATTCCGTGCTTCTCAACTCGGGCGCTGCGATATTCGTCGGCGGCAAGGCAGAGAGCATGGCAGAGGGCGTTGAAAAGGCAAAGGAACTCATAAACAGCGGTCTTGCTCTGAAAAAGCTCGATGAATTCGTAAAGGCATCCAACGAATAATTTGATTTAAGAGGACACGGAAATGATACTCAATGATATCACCGCATACAGGAAAATACAGCTCGAACGCGAAAAGGCAAAGCATCCCCCCGCAGAGGTGAAAAAGGCGGCAGAAGCGATATCCGCGCCGTGCAGAGGCTTCGCAAAGGCTCTTAAAAGAGACAGTATCGCAGTAATAGCGGAGGTCAAGAAGGCATCCCCCTCCAAAGGACTGATATGCCCCGACTTCCGCCCCGCCGAGACCGCAGAAGAATACGAAAAAGCAGGAGCGGCGGCTGTCTCCTGCCTTACCGAGGAGCATTATTTCATGGGCTGCTCGGCATATCTCACAGCAGTACACGAAA
>JAILFE010000228.1 GCA_024697725.1 Oscillospiraceae bacterium | reverse complement strand
CCGAGATCGCCGTCCGGAACGCCGTCTATCTTCGCAAAGAACACCGGCACGTTCACCCGTCCGTTCTTGACGGAAAATCCCGAGCGGTACTGCGAGCGCGTGTGCCAGAGCACGTCTATCTCGTCATATGTCGTGCGCAGTACATTGGATTCAAGGTCATCAAACTGGAAATCGCGGAACATCGTGTCGCTGCCGTAGAGTATATCATCGAGCTCCCTTTCGGCGTTGTACGCAACGGTCGAGACCTTTGCTTTCAGCAGCTTTGTGGGATACGGCTGCACGGGTGCGGATGTATCCAGCTCGAACACCTGCATCTGCGAACGGAAATTGCCCTCGTTTATGAGTGTGAGGTTCTGCTTGTCGGGAGATATCACTATAGCATCGAAGCCCGAGCAGCACAGCAGATGCACGACCTTCAGCTCCGCCTCGGTGATATTCCCGTAATAGAGCATCACGGGTATATCGCGTATGCCGCTTCTGATCTGCGGCACGCCGACGCACCTGTGGAACCACGAAGCGAGCTTGACCGCATGATTGAAGAGTATCCCCGTCGCTGTATTGCTGTGAGTGAGCATATCGCGGAACGCTGCCGAAGCAAGAGATGTGCGCAGGCTGTCGCCCGGAACGGATATGCGGGAGCATATGCCGTCTATCATCTTGTCGCGGTCGGAGCGGTCGATGCCTGCGAACACGCCGGTCTCATTGGGCGCAGGATTTGCGAAGGGAGTATCCTTGAAGATAACGGTCTTTTCGGTGCCTTTGAGATTATCGGTAATTGTATACAGCAGATTATTATACTGATCGCCGTCGGCAAACGCACCGACGAGAGCCGCGCAGTAGACGGGTATCAGCTCTGTCGCTGTAAAATGCCCGCCGCGCGATTTCAGGCGATCGGAATGGCTCTCGGCGAGATCGTCGGCGAGAGTTGAGGGATCGGTCGTAATAGTCCGTACATTATCCGGACCCGTCGAGAACCCCTTGAAATTCATAGATAACAACACCACCTATCGCTGCATAAAAATATTATACAATAATCTATCACGTATGTCAATATTATTTTTTTATTTTTAACGGCTGTTTAAGGTTTCTAACCGATGGTTAAGGATGCTCAGAAAAACCGCTTTGCAATAACACCGTGATAAAGTTTTAGGTCAAGCGTTTTTCAAAAGGCTTGCGTGGTCATGGTCAACAGCATCGAAAATACTGTTGACCGGCGATAGAGGGCGTCCCCCTGAGATGCCTTCAGGTAACTATCAATGATTTATCCCGGATGTTCTGTCCTGTCCGAAAATTAAGTATTGCATTTATACGGATATTGGTGTAAAATAGATAATAAGTATAATCAGCTCCTGTAACAAACGCGATCACAGCAGAACAGCTGCTGTTCATTAACAACGCGATTCGCCCGCGGGGGCTCCCCGCTGCAATTATACTGATAATGTTGTAGAATAGTAAATAACGCAGAAATATTCCCCGATATACTGCCCTCTATTGCAAAGCACGACAAAGTTGTGCTTTGCAGGCTGCGGAGCAGCTGAAAAATCTGCATAGCAGCTTTTTCAGAGGGCGTATAAACGTAGCGCTGCCGTCTTTGACGGCGGTTGCAAATCGTTATTACGATTTGCAATAGCGCGTAGTATATATACGGACGGTGATATAAATGGCAGAACGCTACAAAGAGCCCTCCGGCATCACAGAGGGCATGAACTCCGGTATCGACTTCTCACTTGATGAAGAAGCTCCCCCCGATCTTACTAAGGATATCGACTTTTCTCTTGATAAAGATACGGAAGATACCGGTAAAACGGATGAAACAGATGAAATAAATGAAACAAATACTCCCCCCGACCTGACTAAGGATATCGACTTCTCGCTCGATACTCCCGCAGAGCCGCTTATCCCCGATAATCGGAAGGAGGACGCGGAAAAGTCGTTCTTTTCCCACGCCCTCGCGGTATTCTCGCCGATGCGCTCCGCCTACGCCGAGCGCGACAACGCACTGATGAACGCCGAAGCCCGCGGCTCGCTTCTCACGCTGCCGCTCTTTATTGCGGGAGCTGCTGCGGCGTATTTCTTCTACTATGTGTTAACGTACTTTGAAGTAGTGCCGAAGGGCGCGAGCGCGATACTCATACTTCTGTGCATCTGCGCCGGCGTTCTCCCCGCCTGCATCGTGATACCCAACGCAGTGAAATGCGAATCCGAGCGCAGAAAGGCTGCCGCTGTTGACGAGAAGCTGCGCGAATTCTACGAAAAAGCGGACATCTCCTCTCTTCCGTATGACTTCACCTCTCCGTTAGTGATAGAGCATCTTGCGGAGCTCATCCGTTCGGGAGAAGCAGATTCGGCAAACGGCGCGATAGCTGCCTTCGGCGAGGAATGCACAAAGGAATTTCTTGCCGCCGAGCGCAAGACCGCCGATTTTTCGCCCTCGGACGAGCTCTCCGCACGCTCCGCGGCGCTGTATGTCGCAGGGAAGGGAGTTTCGGTGATGCTCGGGAGGAAGTGATATCCCATTTGCGATAATTGTTGGCTGTTTCACAGAAAGGAAAATGCATTATGATGTACCCGTTTCTGACGCTTGACGATGATACCGAGATCGTTCATTCTGAATATCTCCCTTCTGGCAGGGTGAAGGTCTACATCGAAAAGCCCGACGAAAAAGACTGCTTTCATCACATGACCTGCTATCTTCCCGATTATTCCGTTGAGGAAGTGTCCGGTTTTTCCGATGATGAAGTGAATAAATATATGGAAATAGTGCAGTCTGCGGCTCACCTGATATAGATTCCCCCGACCACGCAAATAGCTCGTTCTGAACCTTATAATATCACGAAACGCATCTCATTTTTGCGACGGCTTTAGATTTCTTGAAAGACAGCGGAGGGGGACGCCCTCTATCGCAGGGCGTCGCCCCTCTTGAAAACAGTCC
>JAILFE010000202.1 GCA_024697725.1 Oscillospiraceae bacterium | reverse complement strand
AGGGCGCTGCCCTTGACCCGCGAGGGCGCTGCCCCTCGACCCCGCGAGCGCGAGGCGGCGCTCGACCCGCCGTTTCGCTAACGCGCAATTCCGGTTACTGTGTTACAAACGCGGGATAACAGAACAGCCGCTATTAACTAACTCCGCGATTCGCCCGCGGGGGCTCCCCGCCTCGACCCGCCATTTCGCTAACGCGCAATTCCGGTTTTTGCGACTTCTAAATAATTCTATTTGTGATGCAATTATGGAGGACACCCCCATGTGTGAAAAACTATACGGCACTCTTTTCAACGACAACTGGGAATACACCGAAGCTCCCGCAGGTACGCGCTTCGATGACATAAACGCCCTCGCTCTCTCCCCCATCGACATCCCCCACGATATGCTGATAAACGACTGCAACGACCTCTACCGCTCCTGCACCGGCATCTACCGCAAGCGCTTCACCCTCTCCCCGTCCGAACTCGGAAAATGCATCGTTCTGCGCTTTGACGGCGTTTATCAGGACTGCTCCGTCTATATCAACGGCTCGCACGTCTGCTCGCACAAATACGGCTACAGCGCCTTCGATGCAGATATATCGCGCTTTGCCGCCACCGAAAACGAGCTCGTCGTGATCGTCCGCCACGATGCCCCCAACAGCCGCTGGTACTCCGGCGCGGGCATATTCCGTGACGTATTTCTGCGGATAGCCGATACCCGACATTTCGCACCGGACGGGATATACATCCACACCGAGCCCCGCGGGGACGGCTATTCCCTCACAATTGATTCCGAATGTGATAATTCCGACGGACTTATCATAACCCACACGGTCATTGACGAGAACGGCAAAAAGGTATCGGAATGCACCGTTCCATACGGTGAAACGGCTGAGATAATACTATCTTCCCCAAAGATATGGGATATCACATCTCCGCACATCTACATATTGCGCTGTGAGCTGAAAAGTCCTGACGGCAGCACAACGTATGACACAGCCGAAAACACGTTCGGCTGCCGCGATATCCGCTTCGACCCCGATCACGGATTCTTCCTCAACGGCAGGCACTTAAAGCTCAACGGCGTGTGTCTGCACCACGATCTCGGTTCGCTCGGAGCGGCGTACAATTCCGACATAATGCGCCGCAGACTGCTCAAAATGAAGGATATGGGCGTCAACGCGATACGCACCTCCCACAATATGCCCGCCTGCGACATGATGCGCCTTGCAGACGAGCTGGGTTTCCTCATAGATTCCGAGATCTACGACGTCTGGAGCCGTCCCAAGACCGAATTCGACTCCGCGAGATGGTTCGACGAATGCTGCGAAGAAGACGTCAGAAGCTGGGTCATCCGCGACAGAAATCACCCGTCTGTGATAATGTGGAGCATCGGCAACGAGATATACGACACCCACGGCGGCGAGTACGGTATGCAGGAAACGCGCCGCCTCG
Source organism: Oscillospiraceae bacterium (assembly GCA_024697725.1). Classification (GTDB taxonomy): domain Bacteria; phylum Bacillota; class Clostridia; order Oscillospirales; family Ruminococcaceae; genus RGIG4694. The sequence continues at coordinate 6,146 of JAILFE010000202.1, read as the reverse complement.
TCAGGGCAGTCCGCACCCACGACCCGCGCAGAAACGCGCTCGTCACGTTCGGCTCGAACTACATCCCGTGGGAGAACACGCAGAAATGCGCCGACGAGCTCGACGCTGTGGGCTGCAACTACACCGAACACATCTACCGCGACCTGCACGAAAAGCATCCGAAATGGTGCATCTACGGCAGCGAGACCGCCGCACGCGGGCAGTCGCGCGGGATATACCACTTCCCGCTTTCCCACACCTGCCGCACCTACGAGGACTTACAGCTCTCGTCGCTCGAAAACAGCCGCTCGGGGCAGGGCGACCGCACCCCGCAGCAGCCGATAATCTGGGACAGGGACTGCGGATTCTCGGCGGGGCAGTTCATCTGGACGGGCATCGACTACATCGGCGAATCCACGCCGTACACCACGAAATGCGCCTACTTCGGGCAGGTCGATACCGCGCTCTTCGAGAAGGACACGTTCTATCTCTACAAGTCCGCGTGGATGCCCGAAAAACCGACAGTCCACCTGCTCCCGTACTACGACTTCAACGAGGGCGAGACCATCGACGTCTGCGCCTACACGAACTGCGCATCGGTCGAGCTTTTCGCGGACGGAGTATCGCTCGGAAGGCAGGAGATAGACATCCGTCACGGCGATACGCTCTGGGGAAAATGGCAGATGAAATATCACAAAGGAGTAATTAAAGCGGTCGGATATGACGAAAACGGCAATGTGTCCGCCTGTGACGTACAGTCCTCCTTCGGTGACGGAGAGAAGCTCGTGCTCTCCGCCGACAGGACAGAAATGCCCGCAAACGGCGTAAGTGCGGCGATAGTCAGCATTTCAGCGATGGACGGGGACGGCGTATTCGTCGCAAATGCACGGAACCGCGTATTTGTTGAGGTGAGTTCACCGGGCAGGCTGGTCGGGCTCGACAGCGGCGACAGCACCGACTTTGAGACATACAAGGGCAGCTCGAAAAAGCTGTTTTCCGGTCGTCTCAGCGCGATAATAATGTCCACCGAACAGCCCGGAGATATCGTTGTGCGCGTCTCCTCCGAAGGGTTCCCGGACGAGAGCATCACGATAAGAGCGACCCCCTGTGAACGTATCCGCGGCGTTTCCTGCATCACAAGCAACACCCCCTCCCCTGCCGACAGCAGCGTACCGGTGCGAAAGATCGCGCTCTCCTGCGAGGGGAGCCATATCCTTGACGCGGAGAACAAAACGGCCGGGATCACAGCGGAGATATTCCCGAAAAACGCGACTCTGCGCGGTCTGAAGTGGCGTGCGGTAACGGACAGCGGGCTCGATGCGCCGAACGCATCCGTCACCGTTATCGACGAAAACCACGCAGTTGTCACGGCTAAGGGCGACGGCAGCTTTCGTCTGCGCTGCACCGCCGACAACGGCAAGCCCTGCACCGAAGTCATCTCGGACATCGTCTTTACCGCGCAGGGACTTGGTTCTGCGTCATTCGACCCGTACAGCATGATCTATGCCGCGATGCACACCCCGCACGGCGAGCCGCTCGATGAAGTGCTCGGCGGAGGTGTCCGCTGCAGACGGAATTACAGCACACTTATCATTTTTGATAATATCGACTTCGGGAGCGACTTTTCGGAGCGCGTCAGCGTACCGATCATCCGCTGGTTCCGAGATGATGCGATGCCGTTCGAGATCTGGGACAACACTCCCGAGGACGGCGAGCTGCTCTGGTCGGGAGTATTTCAGAAGCAATTCGTCTGGATGACCTATCTCAACGAGGAATGCACGCTCTCGAAGCGCCTGACGGGGATGCACCGCATCTCGGTATTCATCCCGCACAACGACGATACGGATGTGAACGTACAGGGGCTGAAATTCGAGAAAATTCCCCGCGCCTACGCAGTTCTCTCGCCGTCCGACGCGGTGAACATCTACGGCGACAGCTTTACGCGCTCGGGTGACGACCTCTGCGGCATCGGGAACAATGTCACGCTTGAATTCGGCAGGATAGATATCACAGACGGTATAACGGCAGTTGAGATATGCGGGCGCACCCACAACGAAAAGGACAGCGTACACATACTGCTCTACGGCGATAACACCGAGAAGCGGTTCATGGTAGAAGTCCGCCGCTGTGAGGATATCTCTGTATTCCGGCTTCCGATAGACGGCGCATCACTTCACGGGGAATATGATCTGCGGCTGATGTTCCTGCCCGGCTGCTGCTTTGATCTGCGCAGCATCAGACTTATCGCGGATGAAACATAGCATATTATGCTGCTTATTATGCCGTCCGCTTTATCTCAGATTCTCATATTATTACAAACGAGGTATGTTTTTATGATCTACACCGTGACCTTCAACCCCGCGATCGACTACATCGTCTACGCCGACAACTTCGACATCGGACGCATCAACCGCGTGAAAGACGAAAACGTCTATTTCGGCGGCAAGGGCATCAACATCTCCGTGATACTCCGCGAGCTCGGAGTGCCCTCCCGCGCACTCGGTTTCACCGCGGGCTTCACCGGAGAGGCGATCGAAAACGGCGTCAGGGCAATGGGCATAGATTGCGATTTTATCCGTCTCCCCGATTCCGCAGGAATATCTCGCATAAACGTCAAGGTGCGCAGCAGCTGCGAGACCGATCTCAACGCTGCAGGCCCTATGATAGACAGCCATTCGCTCGGTCTTCTGAAAGACAAGCTGAGCACTCTCACGAAGGACGACACGCTCATACTCGCGGGCAGCATACCCGCTTCACTTTCGCGCGATATCTACGAAAAAATTCTTGAAATGCTGCCCGAAACACGCACCTGCGTCGATGCCGAGGGCAAACTGCTCGTGAACGTCCTTCATTGCAGACCGTTCCTCATCAAGCCGAACAGCGAGGAACTCAGCGCAATTTTCGGCGAACAGCTCACCGAGACCGCAGAGATAATCTCAGCGGCAAAAAAACTCAAAGGTATGGGTGCGCGGAACGTTCTTGTATCACGGGGCGATAAAGGCGCTATACTTGTCGATGAGAACGGCGGCACGCACATCTGCCGCGCCTGTGCCGGAAAAGCCATAAACACCGTAGGTGCGGGCGATTCCATGCTCGCGGGCTTCATCGCGGGGCTCGAGACCGGAAATTACGATCACGCGCTCAGACTTGCATCTGCGGCTGGCGGCGCAACTGCGTTCACCGAGGGTCTTGCAGTCCGTGCCGATATCGACCGTCTGTTTTCCGAACTGTAACAGAAAAGCCGCACGACTGTGAGCCGTGCGGCATATTATTTCTTTTGTGATATATCACGCGATATTCTCGTCGCGGAGCATTCTAAGCACCCTCGTCACACCTTCGAGCGCGGTCTCGTCGATCGGCGAATCCGCAATATACTTCTCGTTTGCGGCGATCGCATCGGCGGCGGTGACGAATTTCAGCACAAAGCATTCCTCGGATTCATAATCCTCGATCTCGTGCTCCGTGAAATCCCCGATGACGCTGCAGAAATAGTAGAACGTCTCGTTAATGAAAATATCCTCGTAATCGCCCTTTTCGATGATGCGCACCGAGCCGTATTCGGAGATGCTGGCGCGTTCGATCTCAAGCCCGGTGCCGATATTTATCTCGCGGAAGAGAGTCTCATCGAGCGATTCGCGGCGCATGATGCCGCCGCCCGGGAACATATAGTATCCTTTTTTGCTGCTGTAGATCATCACGAGCCTGCCTCCGCGGACGATTATGCCCATGCAGGAAGGACGGTAGCCTCTTGTGCCGTCGGGATCATAATTATTTTTGTCGATATCGAACAGTATTCTCAACGCGGCACACTCCTTCCTGTATGATCTCCGGTCAGTCCAATGCATACTATATTGGTATTATAATATATTTTTTTAAATATTTCAAGTATTTTATTGCAATTATTCAATAATTTTTTTGTAAACGTGATGAACTGCAAAAAATGTTTTTGTCGCTCTTGACAAAACGAGAAAAATCGGATATAATATATAAAGAGGGTGTATCTCAGCCCTAAATGAGAAACTTATCAAGAGAGCTTCTCTTGGCTCTGAGCAAGACATATAAAAGTGAGCGTTTCGCAGCTCTGAGTGCGAACGTAACAGTTGGGGCAAGCGGTGCTTGCCCCTTTTTTGGGTCGCTTTAGCATGAAAAAAAGGCAGCCCCCACATCGGGGACTGCCCTTTTCTTTATCCTGTGATATCTTACTTGGAAAGTGCCTGCGATACAGCAACCGCGCAAGCAACAGTAGCACCGACCATCGGGTTGTTGCCCATGCCGATGAGTCCCATCATCTCAACGTGTGCGGGAACGGAGGAAGAACCTGCGAACTGTGCGTCGGAGTGCATTCTTCCCATTGTGTCGGTCATACCGTAGGAAGCGGGGCCTGCAGCCATGTTGTCGGGGTGGAGCGTTCTGCCCGTGCCGCCGCCCGATGCAACGGAGAAGTACTTCTTGCCCTCGGCGTTTCTTTCCTTCTTGTATGTGCCTGCAACGGGGTGCTGGAATCTTGTCGGGTTGGTGGAATTGCCTGTGATGGAAACGTCAACGTTTTCCTTCCACATGATAGCAACGCCCTCTGTTACGTCGTTTGCGCCGTAGCAGTTTACCTTGGAGCGGGGTCCGTCCGAATAAGCTGTCCTGCTTATCTCCTTTACCTCGCCGGACTTGTAATCCATCTGTGTTTCAACGAATGTGAAGCCGTTGATCCTGGAAATGATCTTTGCAGCGTCCTTGCCGAGACCGTTGAGGATAACTCTGAGGGGCTTCTTGCGTACCTTGTTCGCGTTGTTTGCGATACCGATAGCGCCCTCTGCTGCTGCGAAGGACTCATGGCCTGCGAGGAATGCAAAGCACTCTGTATCTTCGCTCAGGAGCATCTTGCCGAGGTTGCCGTGGCCGAGACCTACCTTGCGGTGATCCGCAACGGAACCGGGGATGCAGAAAGCCTGAAGGCCTTCGCCGATAGCTGCTGCTGCCTCTGCGGCATCCGAGCAGCCCTTCTTGATAGCGATAGCGGAGCCTACGGTGTAAGCCCACTTAGCGTTCTCGAAGCATATGGGCTGGATCTTTTCAACGATGTGATAGGGATCAACGCCTGCCTTCTCGCAGACATCCTTAGCCTCGTCGATAGATTCCATACCGTACTTCTTGAGAACGGCATTTATCTGGTCGATACGTCTTTCATATGATTCAAAAGTTACCATTCTTAGTCCCCTCCTCAGTCTTTTCTCGGATCAATGAGCTTAACTGCGTCATCAACGCGGCCGTACTGACCGGAAGCCTTCTTCAGAGCCTCGTTAGCGTCCATACCGCCCTTGATGAAGTCCATCATCTTGCCGAAGTTCACATACTTATAGCCGATGATCTCGTCGTTCTTGTCGATAGCGAGATCTGTTACATAACCCTCTGTCATTTCGAGGTATCTGGGTCCCTTGGAGAGTGTACCGTACATAGTGCCGACCATTGATCTGTCGCCCTTGCCGAGGTCTTCAAGACCTGCGCCCACTGCAAGACCGTCATCCGAGAACGCACTCTGTGTGCGGCCGTATACGATCTGGAGGAAGAGCTCTCTCATAGCGGTGTTGATAGCATCGCATACGAGGTCGGTATTGAGTGCTTCGAGAATGGTGAGACCGGGAAGTATCTCAGCAGCCATAGCCGCGGAATGTGTCATACCGGAGCATCCGATAGTCTCAACGAGTGCTTCCTGGATGATACCGTCCTTTACGTTGAGCGAGAGCTTGCAGGTGCCCTGCTGGGGTGCGCACCAGCCGATACCGTGAGTATATCCCTTTATGTCCTTGATCTCCTTTGCCGAGATCCACTGTCCCTCCTCGGGTATCGGAGCAGCTCCGTGATGAACGCCCTGTGCTATGGGACACTGTGATTCGATCTTCTTTGTGTAAACCATAAAATACCTCCTGTTTAAAATATAGAAAACCCATCCCGGGAACAATACATTCATACTATATAATTTTATCACTCCCGCAGACATTTGTCAAGGGTTTTTCATTATGTTCATATATTTTTTCGCGATGTTCATATATTTTTTATGATATGTATCCTGTTCTTTTGATATCAAATAACAAACGCGGTCAGTACAGAAAAACAGGATATCGGTTTTCCGATACCCTGATTATCCATTATTCTTTCTTCTTTATTCTTTCTTA
>JAILFE010000155.1 GCA_024697725.1 Oscillospiraceae bacterium | reverse complement strand
CATAGCATTATAATCGTCAAGAGATTCCTGCATTTTCGGTACGTTCAGATCGGCGCTTTCATTATCTTCATCGCTTGAAACAGAATAAGTGATCGCAAACTTCGGGAAATCGGGCAATACTCGCCTTGTTTCCTCGCTGATCGTGACAGAAGTCTCGCCGTTTACCACACGTTTCAGGAGATCATAGTAAGCCTGCGCCCGTTTGATCGAATTGACCGTCAGTATTGCTTCATAGGTCTTACCTCTGCCGTTTTTGAAGCCGAGCTTCTCCTGAGACTTGTTTATGATCGTATCAAGGACTTGAAGCATATGCGTTTCTGTTTCATAAACAGACAAGTCCTCATTGCTGTCATTGTTGTTCAGCTTATGTGCGCCGAGATGCTCAGTCTGGAAGCCCAATACAGCTTCATCACGGATAGCTTCTTTAACAGTGTACTTATGCAGGCACTCACCATAAAGCTCATCTGTCGTTCTCGGGAGATCACCCTCAGCAGGATAAGCGTTCACATCAAAACGAGGAGTTCCGGTAAATCCATACCAAAGGGAATTTACGAAAAACTGCGACAAAAGTCGCTGTGTCCTCGGTGTAACAGCTCTATGACATTCGTCCACGATAAAGGCTACACGAAGTTCCTTTATGCGGTTATATGTAGGCGTACCTTCCTGAATACGCTTCTTTACGGCAATAGATAGCTTCTGAATAGTGGTAACGATAACTTGCTGATTCTGATTTTTCAGCTTGTTTATCAGATCGCCCACATTGTCCGTTTCATCAACATCTACCACATCATTGTTCGCATAGGACTGGAATGCCTGTGTAGTCTGCGTATCGAGGTCTTTACGGTCGATAAGGAATATCGTCTTTTCAATGCTCGGAATGTCGATCAGCAGATTTCTCGCTGCCTTGTAGCTCGTCATGGTCTTACCTGAACCTGTTGTGTGCCATATATAGCCCGATTTTCCTTGTCTTGATGCCGTCCTGACCGCTTCGATAGCGTGTATCTGATACGGACGGAGCAGAAGAATACGTCTTGCTTCCTGATCGAGAACAGCATACTTCATTACCATTTGATGTGCTTCGGGTATTTTCAGCACGTTCTCAGCAAATTTCAGATAGTCGGTAACAGGGTTGTTTGCAAAGTCCTCCCAGCCGGAAAGGAACTTCTCGTTGAGTTCTTCCTCCTCGGCAGCAGCAAAATACTTTGTATCAACTGCATTGGAGACAACAAACATCTGCACAGCGGAGAAAATGCCCGTAAACTTGCCCTCACGGATATACTTGCGTATCTGACGGAAACCGTCAAGATAGGACTGCTGACGGTTTTTCAGCTCGATATGGATAAGCGGAATTCCGTTTATCAGCAGAGACACATCAAAACGGCGGTTCTGGCTGTGTACGTCTTCCTCTTCATCGTCCTTTAAGGCTCTGTACTGATTTATCACTTCATAAACGCTTGAACCGCCTGCAATATCGTCACGTTTCAGGGCTGTGAGCTGCACTGTCTCCGTGTCTCTCTGAACATAAACATGAGCGATACCGTTTTCTCCTGCGATCCACTTAGCGGCATCGTAGAACGTCGCAAAGGAAAGCTGATTCTTGACCTGTTCAAATTCCTTATCGCTCAGGGGATTGCCGTCAAGAACTGCCTTGTTGCCACGCTCAAGGATAGAGCGGAGATTCGCCCATAAATCCTCCTCGGTGTGCAGATCGGGGCGGTATGTCCATTGGCTTTTGCCCTCTGTAAGCTGTTCTATCAGCTTATCTTCTATAGTCTTTTCAAGTTCTGCCATATTCTCACCTTATCGGTCGATGTGTTTTCCGGTTGCCATAAGTGATTCTATATCTTCATATGCGTTTTCAAGCCGCTCCTGATGATATTGAAAATACATGTCGTATATTTCCTGTGTTATACCCTTATCGTCCCATTCCTGCAGAATATCCCCCGCATGGCGGTTGGTGTGAACGGCATAATTATCAAGGAGAAATATAAAAAAATCCATTTCTTCGCTTAACTTATGCATACTATTCACCCCTTATATATATGGAATTTCTCGGGTCGCCTGTTACCTGCTCCGCCTCCCAGATATCAAAAACGGCACGTTCCGGAAAATCTGTCATACCGTAATCCTCATCTTCAAGCATGGAATGAGTCCGCGACTTCATGTATTTAGAAACAGCCTCCTGCTCGGTATAACCGTATTTATCGATTATCCGTGCTATGACATTTTTATCATAGTAGTTCGTCACAAAATATTCATTTCTAATCATACATACACCACCTTTGTAAATGTCAGCAGATCAAGAGCTTTCTGTGATTTAAATGTATACTGATCCTTCAGTTTCATAGGCAAAAGGCGTTCTATGGCATTTTCGGCACTGATGTATCCGTCAAGATAGAGCACAAGCGTCGGTACCGTCCGATCATCGGCGACAGGACCGATTATCAGGTCATAAATATCCGTCCTGTGCATACGCCTGTTGGCTGCCACGAATTCAAGCCATTCAAGATCAGGTTTCAAAAAGCGTTTTACAAGCAGCTCTCCCGTTCTGTCAGTATCGAATTCATAAAAAGAAACAGCCGATGCTCCGTTGTTTCTTATTTTTTTAGTGCGAACAGCCCATTTTTTTGCCTGCTCATAGTCAGAAGTGGTATAAAATCCCGTACCAAAATCAAGTTCCCTTTGTGTTTCAAGAAGTCTCGGCTCTCTGACTTCAGTATTACTTCCGTGATATAATAACATAACATTACTCCTACACAAACATTTTCTGCAACAGGGCTTTCTTCATTTTTTGGAGCGTT
>JAILFE010000134.1 GCA_024697725.1 Oscillospiraceae bacterium | reverse complement strand
TGTGAGGTCGTGTCCTGTGATACGGTCAGGAACGATGACGGAACTATACGCGTCAGCTGCAAGGCTGTATGCTGCTGTATGGCTGCGGCGGCGGGCGGCGAGACTGTGAAATGCTCGGCCGATGCGCCGTTTCGGGTGGAAGCAGCGGCTTCGGACTGTTCGTCCGAGGCAATAGCGGATATCACGGCTGTTCCTGTATCCTGCTCGTATGAGCTTTCCTCCGATGATTCCGTCACGATCAAGGCGGAGATACTGATTAGCGGTGAGGTCGCTGATTTCGAGCGCGTGGAGGCGATGACCTCGGTATCGCAGAGCGAGGAGCCCGATAATGCTTCCGCTGTGAAAAATGATACGGCTGTCAAGCTGTATTTTGCCGGAAAGGGCGAAGATCTCTGGGAGACAGCCAAGCGCTGCCGTACCTCACCGGATGCGATAGCTGCGGAAAACGGGCTTGACAGCCTGATAATGCAGTCGGAAGGCATGATAGTTATACCGATAAACTGAGAATCTGCTTGTATATCACGAAGTAAATAAGGAATGGAGAACTGCAATGGTAAAAACGGATATATACTGCGATATCGCCGAACGCACGGACGGAGATATCTATATCGGGGTCGTAGGACCCGTGCGCACGGGAAAATCCACATTCATCAAGCGCTTTATGGAGGCGCTCGTTATACCGAACATAGACAGCGATTTCAGACGTGACAGGGCGGTCGATGAGCTGCCGCAGTCCGCCGCGGGACGCACTATCATGACCACCGAGCCGAAATTCATCCCGGAGGATGCCGTGGGCGTGTCGCTCGGTGAAAAGGCGAGCTTCAATGTGCGGCTGATAGACTGTGTGGGATATATAGTCCCGGGAGCGGTCGGGTATATCGAGAACGAAGCTCCGCGTATGGTTATGACTCCGTGGTTCGATGAGGAGATACCGTTCAATATGGCAGCCGAGGTCGGCACGCAGAAGGTCATAAACGAACACAGCACGATAGGCCTTGTCGTGACCACGGACGGAAGCATCGGCGATATCCCGAGGGAGCAGTACGAGGATGCGGAGCAGCGCGTGATAAACGAACTTCGCGGTATAAACAAGCCGTTCGTCGTGCTCGTGAACAGCACCGATCCGGAAAGTACGGATGTAAAGCGGCTCTGTGATGAGCTTTCGGAAAAATACGATGCCGAGGTCATGCCGGTGAGCTGCCTTGATATGAGTGTCGATGATATAAACGAGATACTGCGCCGTGTGCTGTTTTCGTTCCCGGTTAGGGAGATAAACATATCCATGCCGAAATGGATAAACGGGCTCGGACGCGATCACCGCCTGCGCAGCGAGATATACGATGCGCTGAAAGCCGCAGCAGGAGATGTCTGCACCGTGCGCGATGCAGAGGGCATTGCCGCAAAGCTCGGAGAATGCAAGGATATCACATATTCCGATATCCGCAGCATAGATCTCGGCAAGGGATGCGTCGATATCGCTCTCACGCTGAAAGGCGACCTGTTCTATATGGTGCTCGGAGAGGCGACGGGGATAGATATCCGTTCGGAGAGCGATCTTCTTCCGCTTCTGAAGGAGCTTATCGCCGTAAGGGAGAAGTATTCGCGGCTTGAAAACGCGCTGCGCGAGGTAGATGCGACAGGTTACGGCATAGTGATGCCCTCGACAGACGAGCTCATCCTTGAAGAGCCTGAGATAGTAAAGCAGGGCGGAAAGTACGGAGTGCGGCTGAAAGCGTCCGCTCCGTCGATACATATGATGAAGGCGGATATAATCACCGAGGTCGATCCTATCGTGGGCTCGGAGAAGCAGTCGGAGGAGCTTGTGAACTATCTGCTGAAAGAATTTGAAGAGGAGCCTTCAAAGATATGGGAGAGCAATATCTTCGGGAAATCACTGCACGAGCTCGTCAACGAGGGCCTGCGCAGCAAGCTCTGCCGTATGCCGACAGAAGCGAGGATGAAGCTGCAGGAAACGCTTGAACGCATAATCAACGAGGGCTGCGGAGGGCTTATCTGCTTCATACTCTGAAACATATAGTAAACGACATTGAAATTGCTGCATTCAGTCTGCACAAACCTCATATATGCAAAGGTTTGCTTGACTGAATGTGCAATTTCTTATGTCGTTGACTATACAAAAACACAAGGACATCGGTCAATGACCGATGTCCTTGTGTTTCGGTGTTGTTTATGGGTCTACTGTTTGTGAGGTGATGATTTGTCTGTAGCGTATAATGAGTATGGATATCGCTGTGTGAAGTGAGAAAATAGAAGTGTGTGATAAAAGCTGTTGTGATGTTGGTGCGACGTATGCTGCGAATAACTGTTTTGGGGAACTGATTGTGTAGTGTGATCTTATGGCGTGTGTTTCTGAGGTATGTAATGCTGTGCTGTGGTATTGTGATGTGTTGTTTGCGGGAATGGTCTGCTTTTTGTGGATGGATGCTTCGGGTCATCTGAAAATGGTCGGTAACATTCAGTGTGTGGCGGGGCGATTTCCGAAAATGCAGATATGTGCGGGAGTGTTGTGTGAAGATATTAGTATGTATCGTGTGTTGAGTGCGTTTTTGGTACGATGTAAGCTGCGGCGTAATGTTGTGTAATAGGTGTAATGGTGATGAGAAGATACTTCGGATATGCGTACGGGTATGCTTTGTTGTGATAATGACAGTAAAATGATATGCGGTGGTGCTTGTGCGTTGTTTTTTGTGACTTTATATAAATCTTTCATGATCCTTATGCCTTGAAGCAGGTCACGAAAGATCCATAACTTGGGTCTGTTATGAGCGTCCTATCGCAACGCCGTCGGCAGTTGCATCGCTCGCTGTGGGGTGAGCCGAATCCTTCTTCGGGATGTTTGTGCTCTCGGACTTTTCCGCGGGGAGAAGAGAGCTGTTTTCGTTCTCGGTCTCTTCGGAGCTTTCCTTTTCGGTCTCATCTGAGTTTATCGAAACGGATCTTGTGCCGAATCTCTTGTAATCGATCTTTATCTCTGCAACGGGAGCTGCTGCGTAGTTTTCGATCCCTGTGCCGCTGAAAAGACCGAGCACCTTTGAGATATAATCCTTGTTTATCTCGAATCTGTATTCCTGATCGGGAAGTATAACTGGATAAAGGACTATATCACCGGGATCATATCCGCAGTAGCCGATTATCGAGATCATCTCGTCGATGCTTGCGGTGTTTCCCGAAAGAGAAGCTATAAAATCATTTGATTTTCCGTACAGATTCGTTCCGTAAGCGGCTGCGCATCTGAATTCATTCTCGGAGAACTGGTATACATAGAGCTCTATCCCCTTGAATGTGTTCAGCTCGAAAAATTCGGGATATCTTTCCCTGAGCTCTTCCTCGCTGAAATACGGTCTTTCGTTGATAACAGCTGGCTTTGCGAGCTGTTCTTCAAGACCGGGAACGGATACTGCCGATATCGCGAACGCTGCGGGGTTTGAAAGATCGCTGCTGTCGTAGCTGCCGATCGTCTTGCTGCTGTTGGTTATCAGTACAAGTGCTGCTGCCGTTACAGCGGCAATGCTGATTATTACCATGCTAAGAGCGGGTTTTTTGTAGCAAAGCACATTCTTTATGCGGGTCTTGATATTGCTCTCTCCGAAGCCGACTGCGCTCTTGAAGGAAAGACCGTTCTGATGCATCGATATGTTCAGCAGAGCGCTTGCGTAATTCTTTCTTGCGTCGGTACTGAATGCCGAGAGTGCTCTTTCGTCGCATGAAAGCTCCATATCCTTGACCATAAGGATGTATGCAGCCCATACAGCCGGATTGAACCAGTGCAGACAGAGGATGAACATCGCGCCGAGCTTTATCAGCGGATCCCCGCGCATTATATGTGTGCGCTCATGGGAGAGGACATATTCCGTATCATCCTCCGATATGCTGTCGGGGAGATAGATACGCGGCTTTATTATGCCGAATACGAATGGTGTATCTGTTTTTTTGCATCTGTAAACATTGTCATACAGCAGCTCGGAGCCGCTTACACGTTTAAATACGAGATAATACGAAGTCAGGGTATACGCTATCATCAGAGCGGCGCCGATGCACCATACCACCGTAAGCACCGTATCTACCGATATCCGCGTATCCGCTGCCTTTACGGCAGTTGCCGCTGTTGTTATAGCCTCGTTCACGGGGGGGATGCCCACCGAGATATCGGGCTGCGGGTTAACGGCAACGCTGTGCGGGATGTACTGCATCTTTGTTCCTGTCTCAGCGGGCTTGAAAAGGTTGAATATGCTGAACACCGATGAGAAAGAGAACGGACACAGAAGTCTTATCCCGAGTATAGACCACATCGCGTAGGAATACTGCTTTGGGAGCTTTTTCATGAAAAGCCGCAGTATAACGATAGCAGCGGTGATATATACTCCCGTGATGCTCATATTGAGGACGGCATTGAAAATTTTTTCCACTACATACCGCCGCCTTCCGCCGTGTTCATGTCGATCAGCGCTTTCAGCTCCTCGGCCTCGGACTTCGTGAGCTTTTCACGGCTCAGGAACGCGGCAAGGAACATCGGCAGCGAACCGCCGTAGGTCTTGTTGATGACATTTTCCGATTTGTCGGACAGGACGCTTTCCTGTTTGCGGAGGGATGATATTATTGTATTTTCATTCTTGATGAGTTGTTTGTCGGATAATTTTTTAACTACAGTGTATACCGTGGATTTTTTCCAGTCGAGCGAATTATAAGCGATCTTTACGAGATCACCTGATCTTACGGGCTCGTTTTCCCAGATAAGCTGCATGAGCTTCATTTCACTGTTATTTACGGTCATATAATGCCTCCCGTAGTTGGTCTATACCTTTAGACCTTTGACTATAGTCTATCACAATAGACCAGAATTGTCAATAGTAAGTTTTCCACAATTTTCCACAAAATATATGTAAATATTCAACAAAATTATACGTTTTCTGCGGACGCTGAAATATCATGTGTTTTCCCTTATCACCGAAGCCCTGCGTGAGCGCTTGCTTTCATAGAGCGCCTTGTCCGCCTCGTCTATCAGGTCGGCGAGTACGGTGGTCTCGTCGGCGATGAATTCCGTGCAGCCGCAGGATATCTCGATATAGTAGGGCTTGTTCGATGCGGTGTTGAAATTGCGGCAGAATGTCTTCAGCTTATTGATCTCGTCCTGTGCCGATCTCACGCCCGGGTCGGAATCGAGTATCAGGAATTCGTCCCCGCCGTACCGTGCGATAGTCTGCGTCGGCTTGAAGAATACTCTTTTCAGGAACGAGATCTGCATCATTATCGCATAGTCGCCGTCATTGTGACCGAAGGTATCGTTTATCTGCTTGAGATGATCCATATCCGCGAAGTAGAGACGCATCGGTCTGCCGTGATTGCTGCGTATCGCGTATTCCGCGATATCGTGGAAGCCGCGCCTGTTAAGAGCCTTTGTCATCGGGTCGGTCTGAGCCGCTACCTCGAGCCATTTGTTCTTCTCGTCCATCTCGCGGCTTATCAGTCTGTATTCAAGCGCCGATACGATCTGCAGCGTCGCAAGGAAACAGTAGAACAGATTGGATATATCTATATCCGCGATGATGAGTCCGTACTGGCGTTCTCCCGAATAGAGCGGCATCACGAACAGCGATCTGTGCCTGTTATCGTCTATGAGCTCGGTATAACCGCGTGCGGAGCTGAATTCGGGGCATTCGTCGTCGCCGTATACCCTTATCCCGTTTTCATCGACAGAGGCTTTAAGATACAATGTCTCGGGACATACCCACTGCTGTTCCCGCCTGTGTATCACGGGGCTCGGGAGTATCGCGAGCCATGCGCCGGCGCAGCCGAATTTTTTAAGATGCTTTGCCGCGATCCCGAAGAACTGCTCATCGTCATTGACCATAAGTATCATATCTCTGGCGAAGGTGAGCATCTGCATCGCACGTTCGTGCATGACCCTGTATCTTGCCTGTACGGAGCGGGTGTTGTTAGATACATATGTCGTGTTGTCCTTGCTCAGTTCGCACCCGCAGGATGCCCTGAATACGAGATCGGCGCCGATCTGCTCCTTCCGCGGGGGATTTCCGGCTATCATATCCAGCACGAGCTCGACAGCCTTTCTTCCGATCTTCTCGGCGTCCTGATGTGCTGTCGTGAACGGAGTTATGCCGAGAGGCGCTATGCCCGGGTCGTCGTCAAAGCCGGTGACGGATATATCCTCGCCGATCTTTATGCCCTTTTTCCTGAGGAATGCCGCTGCCGCATCCGCCATTTCGTCATTTGCCGCGATAATGGCATCCATCTGCGGATTATCGCGCATCAGAGCCTCCATAGGACCTATAACGTTCGGGGAGAAATCGCCGAATGCTATCTGTTTATCCTCAAGCGGCATACCGAGATCGCGGCAGCAGTCTGTCACGGCTCTGAGGCGTTCCTCGGCGTCGGCGTTGCCACGGGGTCCCGCAAGTACGGTGATATGCTTCCTGTTGTGGGTCTTTATGATATGCGCCGTAAGATCGTATTCCGCGTGATAATTCTCGGTTATGACCGATGAACAGCCGTCCACGGGGGCGTTCTCGTCCGTGAATACAGTCGGTATCTTACCGGAAAGTCCGCGGAAATGATCCCTTGATTTTTCGGACATGAAGCCCTCGATCATGCTCCTGCTTATGATAAGTCCGTCGATATCGGGCAAAGCGGCATAATCGTATATGACATCCGCCTGATAGTCATATAAAAAGCTCGCGGGATCGCCGCCAAGCTCTGTTCTGTCGTAATCGCTGGATCGTATGCCCATGAACGAAACGATCCTTACGTCATGCTGTTCTGCTTCCAAACAGATGCCGTGCATTATCTGCATGACGTGCTCTGCGTTGACATTGCCGGGGAGTACACCGATCGTCAGCATTTGCTCCTCACCCTCTCGTAATTTATTTAGTGTCTGCTCAAAAAGCCGAAAAGCACGTAAAAGTGCAGCTTCGGAGTGCTTTTCGGCTTTTTGAGTGCAAGGTTTTAGGGCTTATCAGCCTAAAACCTTGCACTATTGCTGACCTGCGGTCAGCAATAAGCAGACATTAATCAGGTAGTGCGCTGCAAATCTTTGATTTGCAGCAGCAGAAGCGGCTGTAAGCAGCCGCTTCTGCCAATAACCGCCCGTAGGGCGGTTATTGAGCACGCACTATTTATGTGGATATAGCTACACTTATATTATATTATACATCAAGTCCCCCGGATTTTCAATTAACATTTTGTACAATATTTTTAAATGATTTA
Source organism: Oscillospiraceae bacterium (assembly GCA_024697725.1). Lineage (GTDB taxonomy): Bacteria > Bacillota > Clostridia > Oscillospirales > Ruminococcaceae > RGIG4694. The sequence continues at coordinate 5,700 of JAILFE010000134.1, read as the reverse complement.
TAAAAAACATACTGCATAATCCGTGCGGTTGACATTTCGGACGCTGTGAGATATAATATAGGAAAAGGAAGTGAAGTCTGTGATAAAAGCGGTCATATTTGATATGTTTGAAACACTGGTCAGCCTGTTTGCGGGTCGGACATACTTCGGCGAGAATATCGCGGCAGATGTCGGGATAGATGCAGAAGAGTTCCGTGCGGTATGGCACAAGAACGAGCTCTCGCGCAGCATAGGCACGCTGACGATAGAGGAAGCATTATCGCAGGCGCTTTCGGTATTCGGCATCACCGATGAAAAATGCACAGAACTGGCGGCAGGAAAGAGAAGAGAGTCGCTTGATGACACTTTTTCCGCGATACCGGAAGAGACTTTCGCAATGCTCGGTGAATTAAAGCGCAGAGGGCTGCTCATCGGGCTGATAAGCAACTGCTTTTCGGATGAATGCGAGATAATAAAGGATTCTCCGCTTTTCGGGTATTTCGATTCGGCGATGCTTTCATATGAGCAGGGGATATGCAAGCCCGACAAAGAGATATATCTGCGTATAATGAAGGAGCTTGGCGTCATGCCGCAGGAATGCCTTTACGTCGGCGACGGCGGGAGCAGGGAGCTTTTTGCGGCGGAGGAGCTCGGCATGAAGGCTGTGCAGGCGGAATGGTTCCGCAGATATGCCTTTGAGCCGCACATCCCGTGTCCCGTATATCCGCAGTTCTTACAGGCTCAGAAGCAGGAGGATATCTTCGGTCATTTGTAAGGATGACCCATAACTATTAGGATAACAGAAAATGATAAAGGAACTGAAATATTCAAATACAAATACATACCTTATACAGGGCAGGACAGGGAGCTTGCTTTTTGATACCGGCTGGGCGGGAACGTTCCCTATGCTGTGCAGAGCGCTCGGGGATAATAAGCTAAGGCTTCAGGATATAGACTATCTTCTGATATCGCATTTTCACCCCGATCATATGGGGATAGCGCAGGATATAGCCAACAGCGGAGTAAAAATAGCGGCTGCCGACGTGCAGAAAGACTATATCCACAGCAGCGACGGCATTTTTGCAAGGGAAAAGAACACCGCATTCATCCCGATAAAGGACGATGCCGTCAGGATAGTGAATATATCAGACAGCCGCGCTTTTCTGGGTGAGCTCGGCATTGACGGGGAACTGATATACACCCCCGGTCACAGCGATGACAGCATATCATTGTGGCTTGACGATGAAAAGGCTCTTTTTGTCGGAGATCTGAACCCTCTTTATGAGTTTGATATGCACAAGGGAACACAGATCGGTGACAGCTGGTGCAGGCTTCTCGGTCTTTGTCCGAAAACGGTATATTACGGTCATGCACCGAAGGCGGAGTATAACGGCAAAAAGGCGCCCGCAGCGAAAAAGCAGAGCAATGACGATATCCATGCTCTTGTGAAAAAGATAATAAAGCTGCTCGGAAAAGGATATACCGTCGAGATGATACAGCAGAAGACCAATGCGGATATCGTATTTATACGAGATGTAGCACGGATGTATGTAACACACCCGAATGTCAGCGTCCAGGGCATTCTCGACAGGATAGAGATAAAAGGAAAATGAATGTTGTGCCTGCCGCATTGCAGCAGAGCAGAAAGCCAGAACAACCTATGACAATATCCTTCGCTTCTGCGATGATCCCGATGTCCGCGACCCGATAAAGTTCCTGCGCGAAAGGGAGATAGTACACTTCCAGCGCTTCGGAGAGGCGCTGCGCATAACGCAGGATAAGCTGGATGCAAAGAACTTCTATGCCTTCAATCCCGAATTTGACTGACTATAAAGCAGTCTGACAAAGCAGTCCCGCAGCGGCAGAACGTCGTTGTGGGACTTTGCGCTTTTCGGACGCATGGCAGAAAATAACGATTGACATTTTGTGATTTCTGTGTTATCATCTTATAGTAAATGTCTTGAAAAAGCAGGAGGTGACAGGATGCACCGGTATATTGCCGCAGCCGCAGCGGCGGCGCTGTTTCTTACGGGATGTGCGCGTATCAGCGAGGACAACGGTGAGGAAACCGCATTTGCGGGAGGAACGATATCGATACAGACGGCACAGGAGGATGTTATTTCCACATCCGGAACGATCATATCATCGGAAACCACGGCCACTGTGACCGATGCTGCCGAGAAAACTCAGACGGAAACGATATCTGCCGTCCCGGAGACAGCCTCTGCCACGGTCGCTCCGGAAACACAGCTCACGGAACAGGAAGAGCAGACCACGGCAAAACCCCCGGAAATATCGGCGGATGTGGTATTTTCCGCGGTCGAGGATATGCCGGGAAATGACTGCAAATGCTTTGAGGTCTATTCACAGGCGGATATCGCAGAGCTGCTTGACGGCAGCGGTATCGGTCTTGCGGAAGATATCACGATAGATACGTCTGTCAAGGGAGATTTCCGTGCGGATATCACATATGAGGACAAGGGCGAAAAGAGCGTTCGTTCGGTGTATTATTCCGTCCGCGACACCGCGCCGCCCGTTGTGCTCAACAGCGGGTGGAGCAATCTGATAATAACGGGCGATGAATTTGATATATACGATATCGTCGGCGTCGGGGATTATTATGATACCGATATCACTATCACATATACGGGCGATGTCGATACATCGGCGGCGGGGGATTACCCGATAACGGTATACGCTTCTGACAGTTCCGGCAACAGCACCGACTGGCAGCTTACTATAGCCGTAAGGGACGAATATCCTTCCTATACCGAAGGCGGAGACGGCAGCAGCGATGCGACGCCGTTCGGTGAGTACCTGAAGGACAGCGCTAAGGCAGGCATACTCGGCATCGACGTGTCGAAATGGCAGGGAGATATCGACTTTGACGCGGTGAAGGCTGCGGGCTGTGAATTTGTGATAATGCGTATCGGCGCGGACATCGACGGTATATACGAGGATACATATTATCGGAAAAACATCGAGGGTGCCGAGGCTGCGGGGCTGAGAACGGGTATATATATCTATACAACAGCCAATTCCGAGGAGGAGATACGCGCCGAAGCGGAATGGATAAATAATGTTCTCAGCGGAAGAAAGCTCGATCTTCCGATAGCTTTTGACTGGGAGGATTTTGCCTGCTATCAGCAGTATAACATAAGCATCCATGATATGAACGGGCTTTACGCGCTTTTTGATGAATGCATGGAGTCCTACGGATATGATACGATGCTTTACGGCGGGAAATACAATCTGCGCGATTTCTGGCAGACCGACAGCAAGGTGTGGCTCGCACACTATACCGATCAGACCGATTACACCGGCGATTATTCGATATGGCAGTTCAGCTGCACCGGCAGTATCGACGGTATATACGGGTATGTAGATGTGAATGTAATAACCGATGAAGAGCTGCTGAAAAAAGAACAGTGAACTTCATACTGATCCGAATACAAAAAATACGGCTCACACAGGTATTATCCCGTGTGAGCCGTATCGTTGTTATCCGATCATTCGGTAAGTTCTGCTGTTCCGAATACAGAGGTGTTCATATATGAAGTGTTGCTGTCGTCTGACCAGTTGAGAGTGCCGATCCTCACGCCGTCAGCGCTCGCATCGTTTATCTGCAGCTCGATGCCTATCTTTGTTCCCGCTGCGGGTGTGATATCGGTCCACTTGAAAGCAGCTTCGATGATATATCCGTCATCTGTCTTTACGGCTGCGGAGTTCATATTGTCTGCATTGCACTTTTCGCCGTTGAAGCTCTGCTTGTTTTCGCAGCTCACTCTGTACTGCTTGTCGTCGGACTCATAGGAGCCTGTCTTGGAATTGTTCTCATCAAGGAATACTTCGATAGAATCCTGCTCGTAGTCGTTGCCGCTGTCGGTGTTGAGTACGTCGTCCTTTACTTTTGCGAGCACATAGAGATTTTCCTCATCCCAGAGCAGCTTTGCGCTGCACTCTGCCTTTGAGCCGAGTGCTATATCGAGCTTGACATCCTCCGCGCCCGACCATGCGTCGTCGATATCGCCGTCTATAGTGACAGTTCCCTTGGTTATCTTCATTTCTGCCGTCGGCTTCTCCTCAACTGAGGAGAGCTTTGAGGGATCGACGAACGCCCAGTATGCGGGCTTGGCCTGATAATCGCCGTCAAAGAGCAGGGGATACTGTGCGAGCGTACCGTCAGCGCCGCCGCCGACATTGCTTCTTGACTGGAGCCACGAGTTGGGGTCGATTATTCCCCATACCACAACGCCCGAAACGTCGTAGCCGTCCTCCTTGTCCATTTCCTTCATTGCTTCGTAGAGCTCATAGAAGTAATGGCCTTCGCGGTCGAGCTCCTCGGGGAGAGCTTCCTTTGTGCCGTTGAATCTCGCGCTGACCTTGACATCGAGCTCGGTCACCATTACCTTTTCAACGACCTGACCGTAATCGTGGATAGCTTCCTTGAACTGATCGACCGACGGAGAATCGACGGTGTAGTGTCCCTGCATACCGAAGCCCGTGATGCGTGTGCCTTCGGCTGCCTTGACGTCGTTTATGAGCTGTATTATGCCCTTGCGCTTGTTGGCGTTTTGCTCGTTGTAGTCGTTGTAATAGAGATCGAGCGATTCGGGAGCATATTTATTGGCAAATCTGAATGCATTGATTATGAATTCGTTGCTGCCGTATACCTTCCACCAGCTCGATTTAGAGCCGTGGGTATCGTCCGAGAGACTGTCATAGCCGCCCTCGGTATCGGTGCGGTAGGTATTTGTGGCATCGCTTATGGCTTCGTTCACTACATCCCAGCCGTAGAAAAGATCCTTGTATTTCGAGTCCTCGCCGGTGTAGTATGTAAGCATGGACTTGATATACCATTCCTGACGCTTGGTCATCTCCTCGGGAGTTACATACGGCTTTGTCTTGTCGTAGTCCTCATGGAAGAACCATTCGGGAGTCTGGGAATGCCATACCAGGACATGACCTCTTACCCTGATCTGCTTGTCTGGATTTTCCTCGTTCCATTCGAGTATCTTGTCGAGTATCTTGTCCGCTCTGGAGTGGTCGAGCTGGGGAACGAGTATCTCCTCGCCGTTTAATTCCTCCGTGTGGAGAAGGCTTTCTATGGGCTTTGCGTTGTGGTAGCCGAACATACAGTCGGGCTTCAGCTCGTTTCCGATAGTGATAGCGTTGAAGTGGTTCTCCACGAGGAACATCAGCTTCTTGTCACGAAGTTCGGTGTTCACGATAGCGCCGCCGCATATTGCATCGGCGCCGAGACCGTCGTCGCTCGCAACGACATCACGCAGGGGAGTTATATCCTTCTGCGGCTCGGGCTTGGGCTTGGGAGCTTCTGTCTCGGCTTCGGTCTCAGCTTCTGTCTCAGCCTCTGTCACGGTCGTTGTTTCTGCCTCGGTCTGAGTCGTTTCCTCGGATGTCGTTTCCGCAGAGGATGCGGCAGCGGTCGTTTCGGGAGCCGCTGTCTCGGCGGGAGCGGGTGCGGATGAACCGCAGGCTGTCATGGATGAGAGCATTGCCGCACACAGCGCGGCGCAGATGATCTTATTCTTTTTCATATTGTTATGTTTCATATCCCTGTTTTCAGATTTACTGCCCCAGGGCAGTATCAACAATGAATATCGTATCATAACGGGGACGGTTTTTCAAGTTAAAACTTGCGGTTCGTCCGGGGATGTAGTTATTATTTGCGATGCTGTGAACATATGCAACACAGTTCGG
>JAILFE010000132.1 GCA_024697725.1 Oscillospiraceae bacterium | reverse complement strand
CAAATTCGGAATAAACTCGATATTACCATTAACAAGTATATGAATTTGGATACAATGATGTTTCTTCACAAATCCATGCATACTTTTATATTTTGAATATTCACGCCAAGGTAAATTATTTTTTCGTTCTTTATTTGTTCGATTATCTTCCGAATTCATCTCAAGAAACTTTTGTACTATATTCAATGCATCGCATACTTCTTCTGGTGAATATGGTTTCTTCACACAAACACAAAAATCTGCCAATACATATCCAGTACGATTAACTGCCATCGGAACAAATAACAAACCATCCTCATCCGAATAATATACAGCAATTTCCTTACGCTTTGCATAATCAAACGATTTTTGAAAGCAATCAATAGCAGCATTTCCCAACGCATCTACCGAACACTCTGCCAAACAATACTGATGTTCAATGGATGAATTAGTCATAATCAAATGATCCGTATATTCCGGTATCATCCTAATATGCCCATTGCTATTTTGACTCGCCCAAAAAACTGCTCGCTTTCTCCACGAAATGAGTTTATAATCTTTTGATTGATCCGGCTCCTCTCCATTCTCATATTTCTTCTCAATATACAAAAAGCTGTTTTTAATACACTCTCCTAATTCAGATGACGAACAAGAACACTTTAATTTCATGTATGGTCCTTCAATACAGCCGCTCCCATGTATAGACTCAACAACCGGATGTATATAGATATTCTTTCCATCAGATTCAATAGAAAGTTCTAACGGATAATCTCTCATAGCAACCTCCAATATTCTTAGCTGTTATTATTTCAAACTAATCAGTTCGATAACTTCCGATTTATATTAATAACAATTATAGCACCCTGTTTGTGATCTGTCAAATCAAATGCGGAATATCTTCTTTATCGCGCTCCGACAAACGCTCTGAAATATTTTTTGGAAAATTTTCCGGAAAGCTATTGACAAACGAAAAAAAGTGTGTTATAACTGTACTATAAGATGTAGTACAGTTAGTACATACAGTACACTGATGAAAAAAGAGATACATCGAATACATTACGGAGGTGGATGAATACTATGCAGTTTATTGATCTGCAGAGCCGTGTCCCGATATACCGCCAGATATACGATAATATCAGGAACAGGATACTCGACGGAGAGATACTTCACGATGAAAAGCTTCCGAGCGTGAGGGAGCTTTCCAAGGAACTCGGCGTCAATCCGAACACCGTCACCAAAGCGATGCAGGAGCTCGAACGCGACGGAGTTATCTATACCGTGCAGGGGCGCGGGAGCTATGCTTCAAAGCCCGTGACCGAAAAGCTCAGAAAAGAAGCTCTCGGAGGCTTCGACAGCTCGGTGAAGGGGTGCTTCCGTGCGGGGATAACCGCAGGAGAGCTCACCGACAGGATATCGACCCTCGCCGATGAACAGAGCACAGATATATAAGGACAAAGGGTGATCTGATTATGATAAAGCTTGAAAATGTTACTAAGCGCTTCGGGGATTATGCCGCGCTCGATGACGTTTCGCTCGAAATAGGGAAGGGGACGGCATACGGGCTCTTAGGCTCGAACGGCGCCGGAAAATCGACTATGCTCCGCCTTATCGCGGGTATATACCGTCCCGACAAGGGCAGCGTCACGGCTGACGGCAAACCGATCTTCGACAACGCCGCCGCAAAGAGCGGGATATTCTTCATCAATGACGAGACCGTACAGCTCTCGTCCTTCACACTGAAAACTCTTAAAGAGTATTACCGCGGGTTCTATCCGCACTTCTCCGAGGAGATGTTCACAAAGCTCAACGAGAGCGTCCGCCTGCCCGAGAAAAAGCGCATATCCGAATTCTCCAAGGGCATGAAGCGTCAGGCGGCGGTGATAGTGGGACTTTCCTGCTGCACCGATTATCTGCTGATAGACGAGGCGTTCGACGGGCTCGACCCCACGATGAGGATAATCGTGAAGCGTATGCTCGTGGATGCGATGCTCGACAGGAAGATGACCGTTGTGATATCCTCGCACAATCTCAAGGAGATAAACGAGATATGCGACCGCGCCGCTCTGATACATAACGGCAAGATCGTTTTCTCGCGTGAGATAGATTCTCTCAAGAGCGATATCAGGAAGGTACAGGCGTCCTTCCCCGAAGAGCATACAAAGGATGATTTCAGATTCGACGGACTTCTGCATTTTGAGCGCGTCGGCAGCGTGTATCAGTTCGTGATAAAGGGCGATGAAGAGGAGATAAGACAGAAGCTCGCGCCCTATTCGCCGGGCTTTGCGGATATAGTGCCGCTCACGCTCGAAGAGATATTCATATACGAAATGGAGGGGAAGGGCTATGACGCAAACGGCATCGACGGTCTTGGCGGCGCCGGGGAATAAGACCGCTTCTCCCGCAGTCCTCAACGGATTGTTCACCTTCCGCAGACATATACCCCATGCGGTGATAGTTTTCCTGATGAGCCTTCTCACAGTGCCGATGTTCGTACTTTATATGGCTTCGCATTCGACCTCCCCGGAGCTTGATGAGGAACTTTCCGGCGTTGCGGTGCTGTGTGCATTGTGCTGGGGAGCAGCCATGCTCGCAGCGGGCACTGTGATCGGCAGCGCATTCCGCAGCAGCTTCTCGAAGCAGTATCTCGATATGGAGCACTCTCTCCCGATGAGTGCATCGGGCAGGTTTTTCTCCGACCTCATCGGAGGGACTGCCGCAGGAGTGCTCCCCGTGGCTGCGGCGGATATAATATCGCTCCTTCTGCTGCTGGTGCTGTCGGGGAATATACTCGTATCTCAGCACGCAGTCATGATAATGAAGGTCATCGCGGCAAAGGATGTGATAATGCTCCAGATGCTCGCACTTCTGCTGCTTTGTGCGGTATGCTGCGGAAAGGCAGGAGTATCGCGCTTCGTGTTCGCGATAATGCTCATGCTCCCGTTCGGAGCGCTCGCACTCTTTGAATTTCTGCGCTCCGACCCGTTCTTTCTTATCGGAGTCGATCCCACAGACAGCAGCGCGTGCCTGCTCGGTGCGTTCTCGCCGCTCGTGGGCGTGTACAATATCGGGGAGATGGTATCCGGCTATATGGCAGGGAACGATACCGACTTCGGGTATGCACGCTGGATGGTATATTCCCTCTGCGTGACCGCTGCCGCCGTAGGTATATCCTATCTTCTCTACAGGGGCAGGACAGCCGAAAAAACAGGCAGCGCCTTCGCCTACAAGGGACTGTACTACATCATGATGACAGCGGTATGCTTTATCGTGATGTTCATGCTCATTCAGCTCCCGAACGCGCTCATGATAGGGATAGACAGCGTTTCGATGACAGTGCTTGCGATAATATCCACAGCCGCTGCGTATGTCATTATAGAGCTCATCGTTTTCCGCAGCTTTTCGGAGCTTTACAAGACACTGATAAGATACGCCGTCACTGCCGCAGGCTGCTTTATCCTCATCACGGTCATAGATAAGACCGGCTTCTTCGGCGTGGAGAGATATGTTCCCGCCGCTTCGGAAGTGGGATATATCACTCTTGAGAATTTCGGCGGCTATTACAATGACGACTGCATCGAAGAGCTTGAACTGCACGACCCGGAGAATATAGCCCGTGTCATCGCAGGGCATTCCGTCCAGGTGGATCTCGACGAGCAGATGAAGGAAAAGCTCGATTTGGCGGATATCTACAGCTCTGTCGTTTACACCGGATTTTTCCCGGAGTCGAGCGAGTATGTCACCGAAAACTACGTGAGGATAAACTATCACCTCAGGAGCGGAAGGACGGTCACACGCCGCTACCGCCTTGCATATGAAGCCCTTACCGAGATGAAGGACATATGCCTGACAGAGGAATACAAGACACAGCTTGCGGACAGCATCGCGGATGCCTTTTCCGGCATTACGACCGGTCGCAGGAGCATCAGGATACTCGATAAATTCCGTATCCAGAGCGCCGATCATTACGGTTTGCCCGATGATGCCTATCCAAAGCTCGCGCAGAGCCTCCGCGCCGATATCGACGCTATGACGGCAGAGGATTATTTCACTCCGTCTGAGCCTGAGTTCGGGTATATCGAGTTCGGCTATGAATACCGCAGCTCGGGCAGGATAATCATCCGCGGCTGCTACAGGAACACGATAGCGTATCTTGAAAGCATAGGCGTGGATGCCTGCGACAGCTTCGATGCCCGCGATTACGGCTATCTTGCGCTGGCATCTCCCGGAAAGAACGCATACCACGGCACAGCGCAGGCGCTGCGCTTCGATGAGAACGGCAAACTCATAGGGTTCACTCACGGCGTCTCACTTGCGGATGCTGACGGGGAGCTCAGAGCCGCAGCGAAAAGGGTTCTCTCCTCGGCATATACCGAATATGAGGTGAACGACGGTTATATACTTACCTGCAATAATACCATAGCATATATCCCGCCCGAACGCGCCGCAGATGCAGAGCTCCTCATAAAAGAGGGAGAGGCGCAGCAGCGGCTGACAGACGAAAAACTGGGTAATTACAAGGACGGCGATCCGTTCGAGGAAGCATGGAAGGAGCTTGATGGACAATGAGTGAGCTTACAGTGAGCCGCAGGGAGATACCCTCTCCGCTGCTGCACAGCTTCGGGCTGAACCTCAGAGACAGGCTTTCGGCGATGCTTATGAGCTTTGTTCTGTATCTGCTCGGAGCGCCCACGGTGATGATCGTGCTCATGGCGGATATCAGACGCGGGTTTACCCCGGATAACTACACGTATGTATACAATGTCGTGCTGTTCTTCATGATAGGCATCTGCTGCACCGGAGCGGCAGCCGTAATGGGGCTGGTGTTCACGGCGGGCATATACAAGGGGCTCTATGACAAGAGCACCTGCGATATGCAGGCGGCGCTGCCCATGAATACAAAGGAGAGATTCCTCTCTGATTATCTTTCGGGGCTTTCGGTGATGCTCCTGCCCTATATCGCGGCACAGAGCGTATCGGTGATACTCCTGTTTGTCGGCAGGACGGCGTTCGACAACACGAGCCCGGCTGATCTGCCGGGTCTGCCCGAGCATATATTCGCAGTGCTGACAGTACCGTTCATCGAGCTCGTTATCGGCGGACTGGTGGTAATGGTGATGCTGTATACGGCAATGGTGCTCTCGGCACAGTGCTGCGGAAGGCTCTCGACGACACTTATCATGGGAACGGTGTTCTGTGTGCTGCCGTTCGCGGCAGTGAAACTCTTTGCCGCAGATATGGATGATATCCTCTACGGCACTCCCGATATCAGAAATGCCATAGAGAGGATAAGCGGCGCGATGTTCCCCGCAGGAGCGGTATACGGGCTCGCGGACTGCACCGAGTCGATGCTGCAAAAGGCATACGATCGCGATTCTTATGTGACATTCTTCAGCGGATACGAAGCATACACGAGCTTCGCGCAGTGGCTCATACCCGCAGTCATCGTGACGATAGCGCTGTTCGCAGCGGCATATATAAGAGCGTTCAGGGTGAAGGCCGAGAAGATCGGCTCTCCCGTGACGAGCGATGTGTTCTGGTTCGTGATAACAAGCGAGATATCGATATGCTTTTTGCTTGCTTCAAGGCTCTTCGAGCACGAATTTTCGAGAAGATTCGTCGCATTGCAGGGGATAGTGGTCTTCGCGGCGGCGGTTTTCATAATGAGGAAAAAGAGAAAAGCAGCCGTTGTCGGCGGTATATGCAGCGCGGCGGTCATTGCGACGGTCATGATCGCCGTGACAGCGGCTGAGAGCACGGGCTTCTTCGGGAGAGTATACTATGTTCCCGATGCGTCCGAGGTGGAAAGCGTCGATACCGATTACCGCGGGTTCTTCTCCGAGGACGGGGATGTGAGGATAACTCTTTCCGACCCGGAGAATATCGCAAGGATAACGGCGGCGCACA
>JAILFE010000129.1 GCA_024697725.1 Oscillospiraceae bacterium | reverse complement strand
TACCCCTGCGCCTCGATGTTATCGAGCCATGTGTCTACAAAGTCAAGTAAATCACTGATCTTCTCTGCCGTCTCCGGTGTCAGATTTTCAATGTCATATTCTTCATAGCAGCCTGTCCCGCTGTTTTCATAGCTTACAGGTGTGACTTTCTTGTTCTCATAGTCCACCTTGAAATCAATACGGGGATCCCACATCAGGTCACCATTCTGTACATAAGTATGAGCCAATGTCAGGATATCCTCCTGCATTTCAGCTACAAGAGGCTCAAAGCCTTCTGCTGTGTACTTCCTGTGTGTCGTATCACCTGTGAGTATATCCGTAAACATATCGGTAAGCCGCTCGAATATCTCCTTGTTCATTGTGTCATCGGTCAGCGTGAACTTAGTCAATTCCATGTGTACCTCATCAAGCTCGGTTTCAGCCGCACGGAGTTCTTCTGCCTTTGCAAACGGCTTTTCTACGTCTATCTTCATCTGGGCAAGTTCTCCATTCATAGTATCAAGCTTTTCCTGAGATTTGGCTATTTCCTCATCGATATGCTTGATACAGTTGTCCATACGGGTGATGTTACCGATATCTGTAAACACATTCCAGTCAAAATAGTGGGGTTTCTGTCCTTCCAGACATCCTTTCCAACTCTTGAGAAGATCATCGAACAGCATAGACAGCTTCATTCCCCTGTACTCGCCGATACATACCTGTCGGCTGACAGCCTCGGATGTGTTCTTTGGGTCGTTCAGCGCCGCTTTCAGAGCATCTGCACCCGCCTTTTTAGCGTCGGGATCGGTCATATCGTATGACACACCGCCGATTTTAAGAATAGGTGTGCCCTGATTAGCTGTATCGCTGTCTTTCTTGGACTTTTCGATGTTGGTCGTAAGCAGCTGTATCTGATTAGGATACTTTACACGGATATTATCCTGTATCTCATATATCTTCTCAGAATAACGTGACTTCTCCATTTTCAGATCTTTGATCTTGCACTGCAGATCCATCTCACGCTTGATCAATGGATTTCCAGCGCAGAGTGCCTTTACTTCTGCGTAGTCAAGCGCCTGCTCATCGATGTCTGTGCATGTTCTTTCCGGTGTCTTGGATGTCATGATTTGAGAAATGAACCTCTGCTTGCATTCAAGTATCTGATACAAATAGCTGTCAAAGGATTTATCTGTCACATAACGGAAGATCTGTACCTTCTCGTTCTCATTGCCCTGACGCTCTATACGACCAGTTCGCTGCTCCATGTCAGTAGGACATTTAAAAAGGGGCATCCACAAAAGCCGTGATATAACTAATCCCCACTATTCGTACATCAACTGCACGAACAGTGGGGATATATTCTACATATAAAAAATTTTGAACACATTAAGATTTTGCAGACTTCTTTTTCGATACAGTCATAATAACGGATATCATCCGTTATCTCTCCTTTATAAATATATCAGACAGATCCGCCTTTCGATCTGATCCATTCAAGCCTTGCATCAACTCCTGCCCGTGCGAATCTGTAAATAATGTACATTATTATGCTTTCGAGGAAAAGGAGTATACCAATAAAGAAATATGCGTCATGGATCTGCTCAAACCCGCCGCTCAATAATGTGAACAAGAAACCGCAGACCGTTGAGACAACAACGATCAGCACAAAGAATGCAGGCTTTTTATCGAATCTTGAACAATCCTTCTTCTCACGTTCAAGGAAATCTGCAAACGTGATCTCAGGCAGACCTTTCTTTGCATTACGGCTGTTCTGCATTTCAAAGCGCTTCATCTCCATTTCGTCTATGCTTTTTTTCAACGATACGGAATAACCCGGAAGATCTCCGAAAGATATAGCGTTTTCTTTCCTGTATCTCCTGCTTTCACGGGTTACTGTACGATAAAACAGCAGATAAGCCGAGCATATCAGAATGTTGAGCCACAGGTATGTACCTTCTGCCTTTTTGCCGCGGAAAATGAATACAAATACAGCGAAAATGACAGCAACGGATATCACCCTTATGATCTTTGAGAGCTTTTTGTATTTTTCAGGTGAACTGAACATCATCTTTTTGATGAACATTTTTGTTATAAGGTCAGATATCACAAGTATTGATCCGCCGAGCAGATAAGCCAACAAACACCCCGATGCCCTGTAATGGAACAGATCTGTACTGCCGCCGTCAGCAATCTCTCTTACCATACTGATAACGTCGATAACGCTCAGCATCAATGATATCAGGAATATGGGGCAAAGAAGTTCTGCGATGTTCACAAAGCGGCTCTTTACGCCGACTTCGGAACACAGCTGTTCGCAGAATGATCTCAGATCTCCTCCGATAACGATATCTGCCGGTCTTCCGTCCTCCTGAGCGGAAAGAAAGGAATCCAGCACTTCGCTGAGTATCTCCTCGCGTTTTATCTCATCTATGCTCTCTGAATTTACATAATCGCTTACCTGCCTGAATATTTTCCTGTATTCGGGTGTCAGCTTTTCGATATAGATAGCGTGTGAATTCAACATGATACTTCCTCCATTTTATCAGTGTGTCTCCTGTATTTCTGTGTACAGCAGGCACTGTGCGCTCGTGGCGATCTTTATATATCTTTCTTTGAAGTCCGCAAGTCCCTCTTTGCCAAGCGGAGTTATGCTGTAATATTTCCGTACAGGTCCCAGCGGCGATCTTGCCCTGCGGCACTGTATCATGCCATTCTTGTCAAGCCTTGTGAGCACGGGATAGAGCGTCCCCTCTCCTATATCATCAAAGCCTGCATTTTCAAGCTCTCCGATTATTTCATAGCCGTAGGTCTCACCTCGGGCGATTATCGCCAATACACAGCCTTCGAGAACACCTTTGAGTAGTTGGGCGTTATCCATTTGCCAGTTCCTTTCATTCTGGAGCGAGTATTATCTTGCTCACTACTTTGCATTGCTTAATAGATTGAATACATTATACATCAGCTACTTTGCTTTGTCAAGTAGTTTTGAAAATTTTTTTGCATTTATATGATCCGATGATATGTTCGCATGAGGACATATCTCTTTTTAGAAGCAATAGAATGCTTATTTATAGACGTCCTATAGCTTTTTTTGTTTTCTTAAAGGAGAAAGGAATATGATTTACGATGCAGGATACAGCTATAAGAGCAAAGAAATACTCGACAGTGACAAATGATGAAAAAAGGCAACTGTCATATATTCATATAACCCTTTCTATGATCCAAAAAAATACATATGAGACATAATAGACATATTTGACATATTGTACTGGATGTTCCAAATCAGTAGAACATTCAAAAAGGGGCATACTCAAAAAGCCGTGATATAACATAAATACTCCTATACAAATCAAAAAGTCTTGATTTGTGTAGGAGTGTTCTTTAGAGAATATGATGACCAAAACCAAATATACCATTGACTAACGCTGCCTACAGCAGGATCTTAACTGCCTTGCATCTTCGGACCATGTCCGAATCTTTTGACATATGCCCTGTAAAAGCAGGAATAATCACCAAACCCGCAACAGTCAGCGGCATTGGTCGCAGAAGACCCATTTGCTATCATTTCATTTGCCGCTATGAGCCGCTTTGCTATGATGTAATCCCAAGGTGAAGCACCTGTTGCCTGTCTGAATATCCTTCCGAACTGTGATCTGCTAAGATAAAATTGCGCTGCTAAACTATCCAAAGACATATTATCAAAAAGATGACTGTTAATATATCCTACTATCTCCTCAGCAACAGTCGTTTTTTCTTCATATCTGGGAGCAGTCTTGGAAAACCCACGGTCAATACAGTCAAAAAGTATAACAAGCGCGGTCATCATCTTTACCTTTCGATCATAAATATCGAGACTGTCTGAACACATATCAGCAAACATCTTTTGCGTGATATCCGGTGTATAATGATTTCGTTTGCCGAGAGGACGGTCTGTAAATGGTCTC
>JAILFE010000098.1 GCA_024697725.1 Oscillospiraceae bacterium | reverse complement strand
AAGCTTTTCGAGCGGGTCGCCCAGCTTGGTTATTCTTTCGTATCTTTTTGCTTCATCAAAGAAGCTTAACTGTCTTGCTTTCATATTCTTATTATATCATATTTTATGTTGGTTGTATAGAGGGTTTTTAGAGATTACCTTTTGTCTGATGTAGCTCGACATCTATTCCGTTATCACTAAGTTTTCCGGCATATATTATCGCTCCGTCACGCAGACAGTCATATTCTGCAGTCTCTAAATATGATGAAGGAATACCATCAAACGAGTCAGCCTCAACCGGGGAACGATAAGCAAGCTTGCCTGCATTTTCGTCCTGCACATACCATTTCCCGTATTTATCCATATCCTTGCTGTTACACATGGGTGTATCCCTGTAAAGGCGTATCGATTCAGTCTCACCGCAGTTCCCCGCAGCAGGATATATCAACATCTGAGCACATGGGATCCGGATATTCTCGTCGATTGCCCGCAGCGTCACAGCCATAGCAAGCGTACCACCTGCACTCTCTCCACATACTGCTATCTTTCTGACTTTATGCCTGAGCAGCCATTTATATGCAGCAAAGCAATCATTCGGTGCCGCAGGAAAAGGATATGAAGGTGCTAACCTGTAGTCGGGGAAAAGCACATAACAGCCAACTTTACGGGCATAGATACGGGCGAGCTTATACTGATTCGGTGATGCGGGAAATGTATATCCTCCGCCGTGACAGTACAGCAGACAAGCACTTGTCTTTTTCCTTCTCGGCATATATAGCAGACATCTTACGTTATTGCCGTCCTCAGAGGAAATATTTACTCTTTTTACTCGGACATAACGATCTGTTCTCTCTGTATGATATTGCAGCCGCATTATCTTCTGTAATTGAACCATCTCCGATGTGAACACCCGGAAGAATAACAGCATTCTGACCGATCCAAACATCGTTTCCTATGACCGTATCACCTTTAAGAGGCATATCTTCTGCTGCAGGAGCTTTCATATTCCATCCTTCAAGCGTGTAGAAAGGAAAAGTCGATACCGCATTCATCTGATGATTTGCACCGTTCATAACAAATTCAACGCCTGATGCGATCTGACAAAACTTACCGATGATCAGCTTATCGCCGTTCCACTCATAAAGATGTGTAACATGGCTTTCAAATTCAGAATCTGCAATATAAGTAAAATCACCCACAAGTATATTCGGGTTAGTTACTGTCGGTTTCACATATATTTCCTTATCATATCCGAAAATCGGATGAACAGTATTGGGATCAGGTGTTTTTCCGTTTTTCACTTTATTATCCTCTGCAAAATTATATTTCAAAACACAACGGTATCTTTGATCAATTCCTGGAGCGCCTTCATCTCGCCTGAAGTGATAACAACCCCTTTTCCGTACTCTGTATGATCAGATGACCATGCACGAATGTCATAAACAGGCTCCCTGTCATCCCAACTGATAAAATTCAGTTCTTTTGTCCACCCATTATTCGGCCGCGAAATATCACCAATGTGCTTATAGATCTCGTATTTATGTTTCATATTTCTACTCCTGTATATTGGAAATTGCCGGTTCTTCGGTAATGATCCTTTATTGCGGATATTCGTTCAGATATGACACCCATTCATTATAGATTTCTTTTGATGATTTATCGAATACCTTTTCATAATCTTCGGTTTCAACCAATTCCGTAACCTTGTCCCACCCGTATGTATCATCTAAATATACAATATATGTATGGGCAAATGTATAGCCGCCGCAATCGGAAAATGTTATCGGATTTATTGTCTGTGTATCTTTATATGACGGGATTCCAAAATTATCAATATATTCTTTATGAAATTCATCGCCGTTACTAAGATACAAAGCCATTCCTTCCGTCAGCCAGAGCTTTATCTTCGGATTTATAACACTGATGTAAGCATGTACGATCTCGTGTAAAACTGCATATTTATTATCGTCATAAGTGTGAGCTTTCCCGGGATTAGCAGGAGAAGTCAGAATGACGTTTGTTTTTATATTATCTCCTATGTACCAGTCTAATCCTAAAAGCGGACCTATCAATCCGTATTTTTTCATTTGCATAGTACTCTGATTATCATAGATATATATATTGACGTTCTGTTTTTCGGAAAAACCAAGTTTTCTCGCAATTTTCCCTGTTTCTGAGTCTGCATATTCAAAAACATCTTTTGCGGCACTTTCTTCTTTTTCATAGTACACATTTACCCACTCCCCCACTAAAACCGACATATCATTTGTTTTCAGAGAAAAGGTGGGAATAAAGTTGACAAGAACGAGTAGAAGCAGCACAGATAATATTACGATAAGAACAATTATTATTCTTTTCACCTTATTTTCAGTATGTAATTTCATATGTTACCATTCATTTCTTCTATAACGACTTTTGTTGTTATCGTTTCTATACCTATATCATCCTGTGATGACATTCCAACTCCCGCTTCTATGCCTGCATTGCATTGCCAGTGATGATATTTGTGGCAAAGCCTGCTATCACACCCGGCAGATAACCGCCCATAACCGCCACAGCTACAGTTCCCACAGTGTCAAGGTAAACAAGCAGTCCGAAAACAGAGACCGCAGTGCTCAGCACCAGATTCAGCAGGATGCCGCCGATAGATAACAGGATCGCTGTATTATTACGGAGCTTATTTGTTTTATTCATTGATACCCTCTCATACAGATGACCTTTGACCTTATGATCTTAAAAGTCGGGTTCAACATTATCCGATAGAGCTCCCCTTGGGACTGTCACCGTTCATTCTCCGAAAACGGACAGCAGGGAGCAGGCAAAACTATATACATTATTATAGCATAAAATGTTCAAAACATCAATCGTATCACAGTATTTAATTCAGATTAATTTGTTTTTTCTTTATCTCTCCTAAAGCAAGAGCCCCCTCGCCGTGACAGGCAAGGGGGACTGATATGCCATCATCTATGCGGGAGCTTACCACTACCGGTATCTTCAGATTTTTGACTACGTTTATAAACTTCTTGCTTTATTCTCCTGCCCCTGCAACAACTATACTCAAACCAAAACATCTGAGATACCTGTCTGCTCTGTCTGATGCCGTTGCATCCGCGATCATGCGGCTGCCTTTATTTCTTCCTCACCGTACTTTTCTGTTATCTCATCGTATATAACTATGGAATCGTCAAATAACTTGAAGAGAT
>JAILFE010000268.1 GCA_024697725.1 Oscillospiraceae bacterium | reverse complement strand
GGCAAACCTGTTTATGAGTGCAGAGAATGTCAGCTTTTTCTTTTTTTTCAAAATATAAAAAATGACCGCCGAAACAACTAACGTTGCGCCGATGATCGTAAACATCCGCACCTCGGAAAGGTGCGTGAGCAGGGAGAGCTGCATATGCCAATTCCCCTTATTCCGTATTGCTTTTGCGGTTATTTTTTATGGAGATCATACGATCTCCATAACCTGTCCTATTCAGTCTATCTCGACCATGATCTTGCGGTTCATCTTGCCCGCAGCGGCACGCATGACAGTTCTGACAGCCTTTGCTATCTTGCCCTGCTTGCCTATCACGCGCCCCATATCATCGGGAGCGACATGAAGATGATATACGATAACGCCGTCCTCATCCGCTTCGTCTGTCTCGACGCTTACAGCGGACGGGTCTTCAACAAGACCCTCGGCAATGATCTTCAGTAAATTTTCCATAACATACGCCTTTCCACAAAAAATAATATCTGCGGGGTGAGAAAGCGGCGCCGACGCATTTTCGGCGCTGCCGTCTTTATTCACCACTCGAAGAGCTTACTTTGCGCTTTCCTTTGCGATAAGGCTCTTTACAGTTTCTGTCGGCTGTGCGCCGTTTGCTATCCACTGCTTTGCCTTTTCAACGTCGATCTTTACAACAGCGGGCTGCTTTGTGGGATCGAAGTATCCGATCTCCTCAATGAATCTTCCGTCTCTGGGAGATCTGGAGTCCGCAACAACAACACGATAGAAAGGAGCCTTCTTGGCACCTATCCTTCTGAGTCTGATCTTTACTGCCATCTTTTTTCACCTCCGGGATAATTACTGTTGATTATTCCAGTGCAGTGCCTTGCGGCACGCACCTGAAAGCAATACTGTTATTCAAAGTCCTCGTCACCGCAGCAGCAGTCGCAGCCGCAATCGCATTCCTCTTCATCATCGCAGGATGAACATCCGAACTTCTCGCGAAGAAAATCGGCAATGAAAAATCCGACGATAATGCCGCAGGTGGTGACTATAAATCTGACGATAAGCTCAGGAATAGATATACCTTCCGATTTCTTCATAGTATCCTCCGTTTCCGCTTTGTATAACAAAGCATCATCTCATGCCGGGGAGCTTCATGCGTCCCCTCTTGCCTCTGCCGTTCTTTCCGTAGATGCCGACCTTCTTCATCATCTTCTGCATCTCCTCGAACTGCTTGAGAAGCCTGTTCACGTCCGCAACGGTATTTCCGCTGCCGGCTGCGATCCTCTTCTTGCGGCTCGGATTGATGATCGAAGGCTTTTCGCGCTCCTCGGGAGTCATCGAGGTGATTATCGCCTCGATCCTGTAGAGCTGATGATCGTCGATATCCACGTCCTTTATCTTTTCGCTCACACCGGGGAGCATCCCGATGATCTGCTTCAGCGAACCCATCTTCCTGACCTGCTTCATCTGGTCAAGAAGATCGTTCATATCGAATGTATTCTCCTTGAGGCGTTCTGCGAGCTTCTTTGCAGTCTTTTCCTCGATAGTGCTTTCGGCGCGTTCGATAAGCGTGAGCATATCGCCCATGCCGAGTATCCTCGAAGACATCCTCTCGGGGTGGAACGGCTCGAAATCGTCGAGCTTTTCACCAGTGCCGACAAACTTTATCGGCTTGCCCGTAACTGCGAGCACGGAGAGTGCCGCACCGCCTCTGGTATCGGAATCGAGCTTGGACATAAGCACGCTGTCTATGCCCAGCGCGTCATCGAACGCCTTGGCTACATTGACCGCATCCTGACCTGTCATAGAGTCAACCACGAGCATTATCTCGTCCGGCCCGACCTCCGCCTTGATGTTCTTGAGCTCGTCCATAAGCTCCTCGTCGATATGCAGTCTTCCCGCAGTATCTATTATCACGACATCATTGCCGTGATCCTTGGCGTGCTTTATGGATTCCTTCGCGATGGTCACGGGATTTATCTGTCCCATCTCAAAGACCTTGACTCCTGCCTTGTCGCCGACCACCTGCAGCTGATTGATAGCAGCGGGGCGGTATACGTCGCAGGCAACGAGCAGCGGACGTCTGTCCTGCTCCTTGAAATACTTCGCGAGCTTTGCGGCGTGAGTTGTCTTTCCGGAGCCCTGAAGACCGCACATCATTATTATGCACGGCGGCTTGGACGGGAACTTTATCTTGGCGTTGTCATTTCCCATGAGGGATATGAGCTCTTCGTTCACTATCTTGATGACCTGCTGGGCGGGAGTAAGACTTGCGAGCACATCGCTGCCTACCGCTCTTTCAGTGACCTTGCCGACGAAATCCTTGACGACCTTATAGCTTACATCGGCTTCAAGAAGTGCGAGCTTTACCTCGCGCATAGCCTCGCGGACATCGTTTTCCGTAAGTGTGCCGTGTCCCTTCAGCTTTCTGAACACGTTGTTCAGCTTTTCGGATAATCCTTCAAATGCCATAAGTACAGTCCTTTCCGTATCCGCAGACAATACTGCGGAGTATTGCACGATCCGCCTCAGAGCAGATCCTTGTATTCCTCGGTGAGCTTTTCTATAGCGGCAGCCTCCGCACCTGCGGGGGAATTGTTCCCGCACAGCTTCCGGATGTTCCGCGCTCTCGTATTTATCTCTGCATTCATGCGGTAATATTCATCGGCCTTGCCTGCGATGCCGAGCTTATCCTCAAGCTCGAAGAGTATCTGTTCGCCGTGCTTTATGCTGTCGCGCACCCCCTGACGGGAAATGCTCTCGTGCTCGGCTATCTCGGCGAGGGAAAGATCCTCATTATAGTAAAGTTCGATAAAATTACGCTGTTTTTCGGTAAGCATCGCCCCGTAATAATCAAGCAGCGTCGAGACCCGGATATTCTTTTCGATATCGTCCATGTATCAAGCGCCTCCTATTTCAGCAAATGCTCCCAAAACTGTAAAGCTGTGTCACTTTACATATTATACAACGTCCCGGGCGTTCTGTCAAGGGGTTTTTTCTTATTTTATTTTTTTGTAAACAAATACAATACCCGGCAGCTGTTTTCGCCCTTGATTATTTACATTGTACAACAGGCTGCGATATGTCAGCACTTGAATTAAAAACAAATTAAAATAATTAAATTATATGAAAAAATATTGACATATTTGGCATGCTGTGTTATACTTTGTACATACGGTGAGCGAAACTTCGCCGCCTGATGCAATATCGCATATTGCAATTTGCAATAATTGCAACTAAGATACGAAAGGAAGTAAATCATTATGGCAATAAGTCTTCAGAAGGGTCAGAAGATCGACCTCACAAAAACAAACCCCGGTCTTACAAAGATACTCGTAGGTCTCGGCTGGGATACCAACAAGTATGACGGCGGCTTCGATTTCGACCTCGATGCATCCGCTTTTCTCCTCGACGGGAACGGCAAGGCTCAGGACGAAAAGGACTTCATCTTCTACAACAACCCCACCAATGCCAACAGCTCCGTAAAATATATGGGCGACAACAAGACAGGCGAGGGCGAAGGCGATGATGAGCAGGTCCTCATTGATCTTCCCGCAGTTCCTGAAAATATCCAGAAGATCGACTTCACGGTCACTATATATGAGGCTGACAAGCGCAACCAGAATTTCGGACAGGTATCCAACGCCTATATCCGCATAGTTGACGAAAGCTCCGGCACAGAGCTCATCAGATACGACCTCAGTGAGGATTTCTCCATTGAGACAGCAGTCATCGCAGGCGAGCTCTACCGCAACGGTGCAGAGTGGAAGTTCAATGCGATAGGCAGCGGCTTCGGCGGCGGTCTCGGCGCTCTCTGCGCAAACTTCGGACTCAACGCAGGCTGATGCACGATAATATACAGTGCTCGGAACACAGATCTGCAAAGTAATGCAATGAACAGCGCCCCGCCGTATTTCTGCGGCGGGGCTGTTGGGATATTTCCGCTTCTGACGCGGTCACGAAAGGATAACGCGATATGAATTACAACGCGCAAGGAACACGCGAAAATATTAAAATAATAGATTCGAGCGAAAACAAGAACTGCCGCATCGAAGTGCTCGAATATGAGACTCTTCTCGGCGCTACGAATGCATATATGGCATCGACGATGTACTATATGAACAAGCAGAACATAAAGGCTCGTCAGATCGCTATCTATCTCAATAACGACAGTGTGAAGGTCGAACCCGGCGCAATGAGCTATTTCCGCGGCAACCTCGAAATGGTATCGGGCGTCACGGCGGGAAATATGCTTGGCAGGATGTTCTCCAGCATGACCACGGGAGAGGCAGTCGCACAGCCGGAATACCGCGGCACGGGCATGATAGTGCTCGAGCCCTCCTTCAAGCATTTCATAACTCTCGAACTTGCGCCCGGCGAGGAGATAATAGTGGACAAGGGTATGTTCTATGCCGCACAGGGAAGCGTTACCGTTGCCCCCGTTATGCAGAAGAGCTTTTCGGCTGCCGCAGCCGGCGGCGAGGGGCTTTTCCAGATGTCGATAAAGGGACCCGGACTTGCTGTGCTCGAATGTGCCGCTCCCATGTCCGAGATAGATATAATCGATCTCGAAAATGACGTGCTGAAGGTAGACGGCAGCTTCTCGGTACTTCGCACGGCA
>JAILFE010000061.1 GCA_024697725.1 Oscillospiraceae bacterium | reverse complement strand
CTTTATCGCTCTTGAAAGCCTTCTGTCGATATCCCGCCGAGTTTGCTCGCATTCATCGGGATATTCCTTTGCTGCCCTGAACAGGAACCTCATCACGAATTTCAGCCCAAACGGGAGCGCCGTCCTCAGCATACCCTCGGGTAGTACGAAATGCGTTCCGTGCTCGTAGGTTACGGCTTCATAGTCACATTTGTGAGGACGGCTTTTCAGCCTTTCGTCCATGCGTCGGACGTATTTCGCCGCCTCCCAGAGTGAATCGTCCTCGGCGCCGATAAGTATCAGCTTGCCGTGAATGTTCTCGATCTTTATCATCTCGTCTTCGGTGTGCTCTCTTGCCGCTTAGGAATCGCGGAATAAATTCGTAGAGCGCATAAAGTCCCCCGAGCCCTTTGTTTCCTCCTGTATTTTCTGCCAGTACTGCGGGTGCTGATAAACAAACGGCATATACGGCAGCGGCTTGCCCCGCCACGAAAGCGTTGAGGTGTTCGGCACGCACCATTCCTTGCAGCCGTCTTTTTTGCCCTGTCTGAAACCCTGCCAAACGAAATCGCTCGCAGTCAGCCCGAAGGTCAGCGTGATGTCGGGAATTAATGAAGCCGCCGCCAGCGAGTGCATACCCGCCGTTGACATTCCCATTATTCCAAACTTTATGTTGCCGTGCTTTTTCAGCCATTTTATCGCCGTTTCAATTCTTTCGAGGGGGCAGTTCACATGGCTGTAATCCTTTTTCGCGGGAGACATAGCCATTACGTTGAGACCGCGGCTGTGCAGCCATTTCACGCCGCACTTCGCCATAAGATCGTTGGGGTCATCGCCGAACAGCCCTATCATAACGCAGTCCGAGCCATGCGGATTTTCATAATATGTGCCATAAAAACCGTTCTTTTGTATGTCAAACTTTTTCTTTTTCACTTTTGCACCGCCTTTTTCATATTTTGCAAGACTATGATGTTTATTATACATTAGCAACAGCTAACCTTTACCGATATTATATCACACCTTTACCCGAAAGTCAATATTTGTCGCAAGCAGAAACTCAGTTGTTCTCTGCAATTCAAAAGCGCCCGTAAATACAGCGTTTTAGAGCAAGTCACAAGAAACGCTTTAGGATATCAATCACTATCTTTTCAAATCGGTAACGGACAACTAACGGACAGAATCTGCGCTGCACTTGTACACCATTTATTAGAACAGAATATGATGAACATGGGAGCTGACTATCATAGTCGGCTTCGGTTCGTTTATTGGGATTTGATATAGTGTTTCATATTTTTATATATTTGCTTTATTTTTGCTCATAGAAGACCGTATTGTTCTATAATGTAATGCAGTTTTCTATCTTTTTATCTTTAACCATATTACGAATACAGCGAGAGATACGTACTCATATGATCCGGACAAATAATCGTTCTTTATCAGAGCAGCTTGCATAATAAGATGATCAAAATTATACCCAAAGCGAAATAGATGCCAAGCATCTTATACATGGAGACCATTACCTTGCTGAACGCCGAGCTGCGAATGTCTGCTTGTATGTCGGGGGTAAGAGCGGCTTTGAAACGTTTAGGAGCTTCTTCACCGCCGAGAAATGTGCCGTAGTGTACGGGAATGACCGTGTGCGGCTTTATCTCGTTTGCAAGCTGCGCCGCCTGCACGGCGTCAATAGTGTAAAGGCAGCCGCCGATAGGGAGCATGGCTATATCACAGGATACGTTCCTTGCTTCGTCGGTAAGATCGGTATCGCCGGATATATAGACCCTTGTTTCGCCAAGCGTTAGGATATATCCGAGCCACTTCATCGGTTTCATGTGGAAAGGCTTTGCTTTGTTGTAAGCGAGGACTGTCGTTATCGGTATCCCCGCAAGTTCGACCGTCTGATCGGGCAGCAGCGTCACCGGCTTTTTGTGCAGGAGCATTACGCAGAACGCAGCCATACTTTTCGGTACTGCGATAACAGTGCTGTCTTTGATTATCTTCTTCACGTCATTTGGCGAAAAGTGATCGAAATGCGGGTGAGTAAAGAGTATCAGATCGGCGTCGTGAGGGGCGCCGGAAACATTTATCGGGTCGATGTATATAACAGTACCCGTGTCTATCCTTATCCCGCTGTGCTCTATAACCTGAATGCTGTCGAGTATCTTCTGTTCAAACATGATCCTGTTTCTCCTTTTTACTGGGTATTGAATGGTATACCCTTGTTTCTTCTGATAGTTATAGAGGGGGCTTAATCTTTTACTGCCATAATCAAGTATAAATGATGATGGTAAAGTTATCACCCTTGATATATCCGAGAATAGGACGGTCACGTTCCTTTTCAAACGGATAAAACCATACACGATCAGTAACCTTTGTAAGTTCCATATTATCACCTCAATGCAGTAATTAAGACTATTATACCAAACAGTCCCGAAAAAGTCAATCTGTAAACCTTTGTGTTACTTGATGTGTTTTATTATATCTTTTCAATTCCGTTATACTCCGACACGGCAGGACTTTTATCGCCTACATACCAATAATCGCAGCAGTCGCCGCCAAGTATCTCCGTCTGCCTGCGTAATAGTCTCGCATGAAGCACCTCTGCCATCGAATGATCTGTCCGGCACAGATATGGGAGAAGTTCCGCATAGCCGTTTTCTCTGGCGTGTTTGGCTATCGGACAGCCGATCAGATGAAAGCTGTATCCTTCAGTGCGATGATCGGGATTGATACGGATACGCCAGGCACTTTTCCATTCACCCTTTGCCAGATGTGCTTCAAGATTTTTCTGATAGCGATCATATACTGCCGCAAAGAGCTTATACGGCAACTGATGCTTGTTGGCATCTATGATTTTGCCGAGAAACCGCAGTTTATCAATATGCCATTCATGAATGATCTGAAAAGCCTTGCCGTCGATCCTATGATTGCTCGCCTCATAAAATGCAACGATACAGAACCAAGTGTTCATCGTATCAGCCATCGCTCCCTTGCCAATATCGGGTTTTTGGCTCAGAAGCTTACGGAATTCCTTGTCAGCTCGTTCACATATTTCTGATTTTTCATCAGGCATATAAGTGTCTATGTAGCGTTCAAACAGTTTTCCCCATGACCGGGGATATGATCTTTTCATGACTATCCTTTAACTCCATTTTTATCATAATACAGCCGTCTTATTTTATGAACAAGAGCATAATGCCAGCCAGAAATGCAGCGATCAGCGGATTGCCGACAATAACGATCAGCCATTTTATGAGCAGCGTTTTCTTCGGGATATACGGTTTCAGATCCTCTGTTCCCGGTATCGTCCACGCCTTTGTATGACCTACCCAATAAACATCAATGAAAAATCTGTCAAACAGCCCCTCAGCCATTGTTAAAGCATAGATTTGCAGAAACGGTGTCAGAAATCCTCTTGCACCATTGATTCCGTAGACTGCCCATATTACGAACGCTATCATCACAGGCAAAGTGATGCCCTTAAAGAGCTTAGCGTTACGGGCGATTTTCTCCTTTGTGATTAGTCCCATCTGCACAACTCGCTCCTGAACATCTTTTTCAAACAGAATTGCACCGTTATGTACGCCATTCGCAATGACAATGACACACGGAATGAACAGAATAAAGCAGATTACAATGCATTCAAGTACCAGTACCATTATGTTTTCCTCCAATCAGAATATCTAATGAAACTAAAAAACATTTAGCATTACCTCTGTTTTGCTGTTGTTGAGGGATTCTTCCAATACATCATTCTGATGAACCATACGATCATTCCTCCATTCATACAAAATGTGTATAATCCCTTTGAAAACGCACTTTCCGGCAAAAGCATGGAAACTCCGCCGATCAGACATATCCATGTCAGCGGTGTGAAAAAGGCTTCTCTCCGTCTGAGTTTAGTTTTCTCCTTTGCAATCGCCAAGATCAGATCAATCATTGCAATGATAAAAATGAAGTAAGAAAAGTAAAGACAAGGATTCAAAACCTTACTGATGTTTTTTGAAAGCAGTGCAGCCTGTTCGCTTCCGTAGTTTTGACACATATAGGAATAAGCAAAAATATTAATCGTAACAACGAAGTGAATGATAAGCTAAGCATACGTCAAAAATGTGAATACCCTTGAAGCCCCAATTTTGTCCTTATCTGATTTCATGAAATCAGCGATATGGACGCATCCTTGCTGCATGAACAGTACACCGATCACTGCACATATCATCGTGACAGTTATTTTCCAAGGTGGATAGTCTGCTCCATGACCGATACTGATAAAATAAAACGTATCGCCGCTTACTTTTGCAGGATCGACAAATCCAAGCAGCCAATCGCCAATTCCAAACAAGATACAACCAGTAATTCCTTGTATCAAGTATGCCTTTTTCATACCCTCGCCCCCAATAAATCCGATTTGTAGCCATCAAATCAGTTATTCTGTGCTAACTGCTGATCTTATTATACCACTGAGACTTGAAAAAGTCAATCTGCAACCCTTTTTTTCACGCCACTTTCATTGTATTATACCGCCGTCCGAACCTGCGGAGCGTAAAAGTTCCCGCTGAAAAGAAAAGCCCTCGGAAACGCTTGCACAGCGTTTCCAAGAGCCTTTCGTTTAATGTATGCCTTTAGGGTATCGGCTGATTATGGGATATACCACAATGCTGATCTGGACTTATGCGGAACGGTTTTTGAGTGTGCCAGTAGACTAAGGTCTAATCGAACCTATAATCACTTCAGCTTTACAGTCGCCACATCAACATGATTTGGTATACTGCTGAATGTATAGGACGCAATTTTCTCGTTGTTATAGACTACATACTCGTTTCGGTAGTTAAGCGGAATGATAACGCTGCTTTCGTTGGCACTGTTCAGAGCCTTGGTGTATATCTCCTGTATCTTAGCATCGTCATCGTAGGTGTACAATCCCTTGATAAGTTCCTTAGCTTCATCTTCCGACATAGTTGCAAGCGACTTTGCGCCCTGTGGGTCGGTGGAATAAATGCCATCTGCCGCAGTGTAATCGGTGGAGGGATACA
>JAILFE010000056.1 GCA_024697725.1 Oscillospiraceae bacterium | reverse complement strand
ACGGCAATTTCAACCCCGAAAGCAAGGTCACGAGAGGCTACGCGATGTATCTTATCTACAGCATAATCTCAAATTCCACTAAAAAATAAACTCCCAAAAATATCCCCGCACCGGAAACACAAGCTCCGGTGCGGGGATATTGCTGTTCATTCGCGTTTTTCTGTTGATTCGAGGAAATACGACGCTTCCATATCAGCAGTGCTGAGTGCAAACGCCAGCGGCCACTTTTCAAAGGCTGCGCCGATATTCCGCCTTTCCTCCACCGCGCCGTAGGAAAAGCCCATATGATAACGTATCGCTATAGCCTCCTCGCGGGTAAGGCGCATAAAGCCGCTGATTATGTATACCGATTTCTCGCCGTGTCCGTAAGGGAGCTTGTCGTCGATCCTGTAGTACGGCACTTTCTCCCAGACGCCCTGCTCGTTCTTGGCATTGCGGTAATCGACGGCATAGGTGTTCACCTTGCATATATCGTGCAGCAGCGATACTACCGCAACAGTCTCATCCGACGCGGAAAGATTGTATGTCTCCCTCACGCGCTCTCGGGAAAGATAATCGGCAAGGCAGCGGTATACATTTATACTGTGCTGCGCAAGACCGCCCTCATACGCGCTGTGATATTTCGTGCTCGCGGGGCAGGTGAAGAAATCGCTCTTCGGGGAGAGCAGATATTCGAGCAGCTTATCCGCTCCCTCGCGCTTTATGTTGGTATTGTAGATATCTATAAACTCGGCTTTTATCTCCTCTGGCGTCCTCATTTGCTGTGCGACCTCATTTCATCGTAATATGATACTGCGGAAAGTGAATTTGCAAAATCCTCGGAGGAGATGCCGGACGGCAGCTCCGATTTGGTGACGAGCACTATCTTGCTCCCCGAGCAGATATCGAACCAGTTATCGCTGAATTCGCAGTCCGCAAGATCAGAATCAAGGCATACTCCCTTTGCGAATGCCTTCGCGCTGACCGTTATCCTGAACGCACTTCCGAGGTCATCGACCGAAAGGCTCAGCTCAGGGTCTATAAAATCAAAATGCTTCGGCTCGGTGAACAAATACACCCCGCCCGAAAGTATCGCATTGTTCTCGACAAAGAAGTATTCCAGTACGTGCGAACGCAGTGTGACGCGGTTCGTGTGCATCGTCACATGGTCGGAGAGCGAGAGCTGAGAGAACAGGTTGTCCAAAGTCAGCTCTCCGCATACGCTTGACGAATATGCGAGCGCTCTTGCGGCTATCGTATCTTCACGCAGCGTTTCGCCCTTGTTATCGTGCAGTCTCCAGCGTATGCGTCCGTCGGCGGGAGTGCTGCGCTCGTTCGCAAGGCTGAAGGAGAGCGTTCCCTCTTTGCTGTCGTCCACGGAAACGAGCACCTGAGAATAGAACCTCTTCGCATAATAGTGCAGTGCCTTCCTGCGCCCGAAATAATCGACCGACGACCACGATATCACGGGGTTTGAATCGTTGAGCTGCCAGTAGAGCGAACCCATGCATACTCCCCTGCTGCGGCGCATATTCTCGGCGTTCATACGGACAGCCTCCGCCTGAATGAGCTGCGAAGCATATATCAGCGACTCAAAGCTGCTGGGATAATTTACGTGCTGTGCGATATAGAAAAGCAGCTTGGGATTGCCCATATCGCACTTCTGATGCGCCTCCATGACAGGAGACATCAGTTCGAGATCGCTCTCGTTTGCAAAGGAGCGCACCGTCTTCATGCACGGCACCGACTCGAACCCGTATTCCGAGCAGAAGCGGAACTTATGCTCACGATATGCTGTGATAGGCCGGAACCCGTGCCAGACAGCCCAGTAGTGGGAATCTCCCCTGTTGTCATCGTCCGTGCCGTCAAAGCCGCCGCCCGCAGAAGGCGACGAGGGATGATAATACGTCTCGGGGTCGCAGTAGCTGAATATCTTCGGGAACAGCACCTCGAACATACGGGTATATCCGTTCCTCAGCACCGCATCATCGGGCAGTCCCCAGCCCTTCCACGCGGATTCTATCTCATTGTTTCCGCACCACATCGCAAGGCAGGCATGACCTCTTATACGCCTGATATTGTCTGTGAGCTCGCGGCGCACATTCTCAAGGAAAGCCCTGTCCGTGCCGTATACCGCGCAGGCGAACATACAGTCCTGCCACACGAGCAGACCCTCTCTGTCGCAGAAATCGTAGAAATAATCATCGGGATAATACCCGCCGCCCCATACGCGGATCATATTGAAATTCTGTGCAATGCAGCAGCGCAGCAGCTTTTCCGTCCTCTCGCGGCTGCGGCGGCATATCAGCTGATCTTCGGGGATATAGTCCGCACCCATTGCGAATATCTTTATACCGTTCACCGAAAAGGCAAATTCCGAGCCGTGCTCATCCTTGCCGTGACATACCTCTATCTTCCGTATGCCGAGCGTCTGCACCTTTTCGTCCAGGATATCATCGCCGTCAAAAAGCGTGACCTTCAGCTGATAGAGCGGCTGCTTTCCGTATCCGCGCGGGAACCATAATTTCGGGCGCTCCACATTCAGTACTGCGGAAAAGCCCGTATTGGTGAGCTTTGCATCCTCGCTGATATTTGCATCAGCACTTATCACAGCGCCGTCGGGAGATATTATCTCTACCTTTACCGCCGGCTTTTCTGCGGTCACATCGGAAACGACGATATCCGTCTCTATCTCGGCGCTCTCCGGGGATATCTTCTGTCTGGCATATACGCTTTCTATCCTTCCGCCGTGTATACCGAGGATGCTGACGCTGCGCCATATCCCCATATCCGGGAGCACGGGGCCCCAGTCCCAGCCGAACATATAATGCGCCTTGCGCAGATGCGGGAACCCAGCCATTGTAGATGAAACGCC
The DNA here is from genome assembly GCA_024697725.1 of Oscillospiraceae bacterium. Lineage (GTDB taxonomy): Bacteria > Bacillota > Clostridia > Oscillospirales > Ruminococcaceae > RGIG4694. The sequence continues at coordinate 2,718 of JAILFE010000056.1, read as the reverse complement.
CCAGAGCGGGCTTTTTTCGTTCATCCTGCGGACATACTCCGCTGGGGAATGGAGCCGCACTTCGATATGCTCGGTATTGCCCGTCAGCAGCGGCGCGGCATTATATTCCCATATCCTGTGCATATTGTCGCATTTTCCGAGCAGGCTGCCGTTGAGATATATATCTGCGAGCGTATCTATACCCTCAAAGCGCAGTATCAGCTTGCTGCAGGCAGCGATATCCTGATTAAGGGTGAAATTCCTCGAATAGACATAGTCTTCCTCGCAGAGCCTTTTCGCATTGTACTGCTCCTCGCGGAAGTACGGGTCGTTCATCATCCTTGCACCGAGCAGTGCGGTATATACCGAACCGGGGACTTCCGCCCTTATCGCTGTCCCGGGGTCATTCTTTTTTGTCAGCTTCCATACGCCGTCAAGAGACTGTATCTTCATCCGCAGCACCTCCGCGCATCAGGTCGTGAAAAACCTCAGTTCTTCCTCTGTCTCGTGCCGTTTGGGTCTGCCCATGAGCCGCCTGATCTCGTCCTGAACGGATCTTCCGTTGACAAGTACATTGTAGCAGCTCTCGGTTATGGGCATGGATATACCGAGCTTCTGTGAAAGCTCATATGCCGCCGTTGTGCAGAAATAGCCCTCTACCGTGCCGACTATCTCCACTGCCTCACGCGGGGCTATCCCCTTTCCGATGAGTATCCCCGCGCGGCGGTTGCGGGAATGCATACTCGTGCAGGTAACTATCAGGTCGCCGATACCGGTGAGCCCCGAAAATGTCTCGGGCTTTGCACCGAGAGCAACGCCGAGGCGCGTTATCTCGGATATCCCTCTTGTCATGAGCGCCGCCTTGGTATTGTCTCCGTAGCCGACGCCGTCGCATATCCCCGCGCACAGGGCTATGATATTCTTCAGCGCTCCGCCCAGCTCGCAGCCTACTACATCGTTGTTTATATACACCCTGAACCTGTCGTTGCTCATAACGCTCTGAACATAATCCGCGGCATCGTTTTCCTCACAGGCTGCGACTATAGTCGTCGGCATACCCGTAGCTATCTCCTCCGCGTGCGAAGGACCGCTCAGAACGACCGTGCGGCACTGCGGTATCTCCTCATGCAGCACCTCGCTCATGCGCTTGTAGGTGCCTGCTTCAAGCCCCTTGCCGGCATTCACGATAACAGTTTCCGAGCCGATATACGGCGATGCCTGATGTGCGACATCGCGGACAAAGCTCGTGGGCACTGCAAATATAACTATATCCTTCTCCTTCACGCAGGAGATATCATCGGTCAGAGCTATCCTGTCGGATATCTTCACGCCGGGAAGCTTTGCCTTGTTCTCGCCGTCGGCGCGTATCTGTTCAAGGTTCTTCATCGAGCGCGAACGCACGGTGACATGATGTCCCATACCGTCGAGCATCACCGCGAGCGCAAGTCCGAATCCGCCCGAGCCGAGCACCGCTATATCAACTGCCATTATGATGTCCCTCCTCTGCCGTCTGCTGCTTCTTCTGTCCGAAACGGTTCTCCGTACCTGCCCTGAGCCTTGCTATATTGCTCCTGTGCATATATATCAGCAGTATGCTCGTACATATCACGAGCCCGGTATACAAAAGCGACTTTTCCACAGTGTCCTGTCTGATGAACCTGTTCACGCAGAAGGTTATCACGGGATACGCCACAGCCGCAGATATCGAGCCTACCGACACATACCTTGTCAGCAGCACAACTATAATAAAAAACGGTATCACTATCCCAAAAGTTATCGGGTCGATCACTATCAGTATCGAGCTTGCCACAAGCACGCCCTTGCCGCCCTTGAACCCGTAATACACCGGGAATATATGCCCGATTATCGCTGAAAAGCCCGCTATATATCCGATAGCCTGCTCATCTATGAGATATCTGCTGCCGAAATCCGCTCCGAGCATCAGTCTGCACACGAGCTGGCTCAGCAGCACGGCGATTATCCCCTTTGCAAGATCTCCGACAAGCGTTATCAGCGCAGGCACCTTTCCATAGCACCGCAGTGTATTTGTCAGCCCCGCGTTTTTGCTGCCGTGCTCGCGTATATCCTCATGCTTTAAAAGTCTCACCGTTATGATAGCGCTGTTGAGACTTCCGAGAAGATATGATATCAGCATACTGCACACGATAGCCAAGATCAGCATCCATGCTCACGTCCTTTGATTTTTTTATATTACAAATTTGACTGCCTTTTATTACCTTTAAATATCTTGAAAGGCATCTCAGGGGACGCCCTCTCTTTCAGGGCGTCCCCTCTTTCAAAACAGTCCACCGGACTGTTTTGAAATTCACCCCTTGCGGAGCGCCCTACGGACAAAAGCGAATTGCCAACGAAGTTGGCAATTCGCTTTATGGTTTGACAGCTTTGCTGTCTGCACCGAGGATTTCGCTCATTGCGATGAGCGACCGAGGCTCTGCCTCTGGACACCGCAAGCCTTTGAAAAGGCTTGACCTAAACTTTTGTATTTAAGTAATTCATAGTTTATTACAAATTGCTTACTAAAATTGATTTCCGTGGGCATACCCCAAGGGCATTTGTGTTTCAATCCAAATACCTAAACGTACTTGTTTTTCAAGTCAAATCAAAGATTTGATGAAAAACTGTCGTCAAAGATTTGATGAAAAACTGTCGTCAAAGATTTGGTGAAACACTGGCGGATGACGTGCAAAGCTTCCAAGCGGTCTTTGTGCGGTGTTGCCT
>JAILFE010000041.1 GCA_024697725.1 Oscillospiraceae bacterium | reverse complement strand
TTCACAGCGCGCGTTATCGTGACATCGGCCACCGTCGCTGTTCATGCTTTGAATTATCCCGTAACAATTGATCAATTCTCGATATTCCTGACTTGTGTATTGACTGCCCCTGTCGGAATGAATTATGCAGCCCGTGATACGCTCATTCTTCCGAAAATAATTACAGGCTGACAGCACATACTGTCAGTCTGTTTTCGTTCTTTTGAGGATCGCTGTCAAGAAATGACTGCATCTGAACACCTGTTTCGCCATATATCGGAACGTCCAGTTATCCGTGTTTCGTGAGTCAGGGCATTTTCCTCGAGCCACTTCGCCACGCCGTCCTCGTTATTTGACAGTATCACGCCCGAAGCGTATCCCTTAAGGTCATCGTGTGCATTCCGTACGGCATAGCTCTCATCGGCTGCCTGAAACATATCTATATCGTTCCTGCCGTCTCCGAAAACCACGACCCTGTCACAATTCAGCATCTTTTTAAGACGCATCACGGCGTTTGACTTTGATGTCTTTTCCGGCATTATCTCAAGCCACTGCTCATGCGAATAGATATCCCTCTGATAGACACAGTGACAGGTCTCTCTGTATTTTTCGTAAAAAGGTTCAAGCTTTTCCGGTTCATCGATGCAGGCAATATAGAATATCTTGCCGGCTTTCAGTTCCGCGATCGTTTTTACGGGATTCGTGCGGATATCTCCCTTTCTGCTGTCGACGAATAAATTCTCACCGCGGGTACATCTCTCGGTAATAAACGAAAATTTTTCCTTTCCGTCTACATATGCATAGACAATAGGGTATATCCCCGCAGAAAAAAGATCGTCCAGGATATCGCTCACGTTATCGTCAAAATAGCTCTCAAGAAGTATCTCACCCGAAACGTTGTCGATAATAAAAGCGCCGTTGTAGACTATCAGCGGGATTTTTGCATTAAGTCCCTGCGTTACTTTTTTGGCGGTTATCAGCGATCTTGCGGTCGCGTATGAAAAGATCATGCCATTTTCTGTCAGAGAATTGATAACGCCGCAGGTATACTCCGATACTGTCTCGTCACTTCTAAGGAGCGTACCGTCAAGATCGGATACATATATAGTTTTCATTCTTTCGCCTCCTGATACTGCGGGAAATTATGAGCTTATCCCAAATACGTCAGTGTGTCGGTTTTGTTTCGATGCATTTCCGTTCTCATGATATTTATGATCTTCTGTATGGACATCGAAGAAGCCTGCGGCCTCACAGCACCTGTGTGAAGACTCAATACGGTCTCAGTCTAAGTGAATTTTCCTCGCCGTTCCGAATAAAAAACTAACGGCAAGGATATCATCCTTACCGTTAGATTATACCATTATTATATGAATTTGTCTATACTTACGAAACAAAATATTTGAGATCAACTTATAAAGTATACGCTCATCTTTCAAAAGGTCTGCTGAAAGAACTTATCTCTATCAGGTTGCCCTCGGGGTCGGCGATGCAGCAGGTATGCTGTCCCCACGGTTCGGTCTCGGGTTCGAGAACTGGTACCGCTCCCTTGGTGACCGTATCCGCAAAGGCTGTGTCAACTTCTTCAAATGTATCGACATACAGAGCGATCCCATAATGTCCGTTCAACCCCTTGACATATTCATATTCCTGCCTGTTATTTTTTTTAGTCTTTTCTGCCGAACAGGAGAAAAAGCGTTACGTCATTTATCAGATACACATATGATGCGTCCTCTTCTTTGATTCAAATCCAAGGACATCCCTGTAAAGCCGTATCATTGTGCACATATCGTTTGCGAGGATGCTAAAGCAGTCAAGTCTTACTCTCACTTTATTTTTATAGGATGTCTTATGACCGTTTTCAGCTTCTCCGGAGCGACCTTTCTTGCATCCGACAGATATATCTCATGATGAAATCTCCTGTCAGTGATATCGAGAGAATACCCCTCACGTGACATTATTTCGTGCATCATCTCCACCGTTGCAGGTTCGTCGTCATAGCTGCCGATGTGCATACACTGAACGCACAGACCCTCATCGTATGAAAGAAAAAATGCCTTTGAGAGATCTGTCTTCTTCTTTTCTGAAGCCTCTGCGACCGCCCATTCAAAGTCCTCCTTTGTAACGAAATCGGGAAGACGTATCAGTGATATCCATTTGAAGCTGTCCTTTCGGGAATAGTCTATCCCCGAAACACCATCCTGATACCAGAATCCCTCAAGCGGGGGAACGACAAAGTCATAATAGCCGTCTATCCGATGATCTCC
>JAILFE010000012.1 GCA_024697725.1 Oscillospiraceae bacterium | reverse complement strand
CCGCGGGCACCTCGCGTTGTCATTGAATAGCGGCTGTTCTGTTACGACCGCGTTTGTTACGAATCTCCAATCTTAATAAATTCAAAAAGACAAAGGATATGAGATATGAAGATACATTCATGGCTTCCGGCGGTATTTACGGCTGCGATATTATGTTTCTGCCTGACCGCCTGCGGGAGCACACAACCCGACATCACACAGAGCGGAACCACAGCGGAAACAACGACAGATACCGCTGCCCGGAGCACGGAAAATACGGAAACTTCCGCAGATACAGAAGCTCCGGAAACATCATCGGTCTCCGAAACAGAATCGGAGACTGCTCCCGCAAAGGAGTCTTACAATGACCTCGGCGTTGAAACACTTGCCGAGGGGATATATTCCCTCGATTTCCGGTGGGATTACAAGCTTGACGAATACCTTTCGGCGAACGTGAAGACCACCGAGGAGCTCGACAGGTGGTTCATGGAGAATCTCACGGACGGCTTATCCACCGAGGGCAGCGAATACAACATCGCTTGCAGCTCGTTTGCCGTGACCGATACCGACGGAGAGCACCTTTTCTGCCGCAATTACGATCTTCGCCACACGGACGATATGTTCATCCGCACCGCACCCGAAAACGGCTATGCTTCTATCGGCATCGTCGATCTTGCGCATCTGAACATAGGGCAGGAATGCGAGGCTGCGATAGATTCCGCCGAAGCGCAGTCCCTGCTGCTTGCCGCGCCCTACTGCATCTGCGACGGCATCAACGAGAAAGGGCTCGGCGTTTCGCTTTTGCAGCTTGACACCGAGCACTTTGTGACCGACACCGAAAAGCCCGATCTGCTCGTATACACAGCACTGCGTGCGATGCTCGACAAATGCGCGGACACCGACGAAGCTGTGGAGTTCCTCTCGGCGTATGACATCTATTCCCCCGCGTGGTGGTCGTACCACATATTCATCACCGACAAAAGCGGCAGAGCAGTGACCGTGGAATGGCTTGAGGACGGGCAGACCGTCGTTGAGGACAACGCTGTGACGAATTTCGTACTCTATGAAGCGCCGCCCACCCGCGACCCCGACGGAAGATACTTCAAACTCCGCAAGGCGCTGGATCCGGAGGAAGGCATATCCGGAAAAGAAGAAGCAATGGCGCTTCTTGAAACGGTGAGCCAGAAGCCGGGAACGAACTGGTCGGCTGTCTATGATCTTGATGATTTCAAAGTCGAAGCGTGCTTCGCTCTCGATTATGAGAACAAGTACGAGTTTGACGGGAACAGCGGGCAGGCTGACCATTGATCGGGCAACCGGTCTTTATTTATCGCAGAGGAGAATGATCTGATGTTTTCTTATATAAGAATAGCATTTGGTACGATCATACACAGAAAAAAATATATATTGTCATTTCAATATATCATTCTTATTTTTATTATTGATTCGCTTCGATTTATATTTGGTGAAAGGATGCTTTATTTTCTGATGCCTTCCGACAGTGCATGGATACTGCGCCATTCGGGGTCTGTTATTTTCAGAACAATATCGATCTATACCCTTGTATCTTTCATCAACACTCTTTGTGATGACGACCGGGATAAAAACAGTATGAGATTCTTACCCGTAAAAAACAACTTGCTTTATTTCCTTTGCGTAATGATAACGGCTGTTTTGCCTTATGAATTGATAGACTGCTTTGTTTTTAACCGCTTTTTCGATCTTGAAGAGCCATATATCATAAATATTGCTGATACCGTGTTCTTAAAAGTGCTTTTTACAGCAATATATCTTCTCATCAATGAATTTGTAAAGCTTGTGGCATACTACAAGGCTGTAAATGCCGATGATACATATAAAAACACGCTATATAGAGTTTTTGAGTTTATAAAATCCCATTTACTTAAGTATGTATTATTCAATTTGTCTTTGGCCTTGGTAATTTTGATACCATATATTATTGCATATTATGCCTTCAACGGTCTTTCCGAAAAGCTTGAAATTTTTAATGTATTGTTTTCTGCTACACATTACGGTATCGATATTATATTTACCCCATTGTTTTATTTGTCTTTTCATTATTTCAATAACGCCTTGGATGTTGATGAAAATTAAGATCATATAATGCAAGTGTGAACCACTGATGAGCAGCGGGCAAAAAGCTGTACAGCCATAAAAAAGCATATCATAAAAGCCGCAGGACAACACAATATCCTGCGGCTTTTTCATGTAACAAACGCGGGATAACAGAACAACTATTGTTCACTGACAACGCGGTATGCCCGCGGGGGCTCCCCGCCTACCCGCCTTCCCGCTCATTCCGCGTAATTCTCCGTTACGGCGAAGGATGCGAGCCCGTCCGCACGCGCTTCTATCTGCGCTTCTGCGCCGAGCGGCAGGAACATATTCGCTCCAGCATGACCCGCAGGCAAGCCCTTTATCGCAGGCTTTCCCGCCATGACCGCATATTTCTCCAAAACCTGATCTACAGTAAGATATCCGTCCCAGCAGGAATTGAAATTCCCGTATACTATCCCGTCTACCCGCTCGAGCAGACCGTTCTGATACAATTGCAGCAGCATACCGTCTATCCTGTATGCATCCTCGTGCGTCTCCTCCAGGAAAAGTATACATCCCGTTCCGTCAAGCTGATAATCCGTCCCGACGAGCGACGCTATCAGCGCTAAGTTCCCGCCGACGAGCTTTCCCGATGCTTTCCCCGCGACAACGCCTTCCAGCGATCTGCCCTCCGGCATCTCGGGTGCGCCGGGCGCAGTGTTCCGCGTTATGCCTTTTAAAAACTGCATCCACGAATAATCCGCCGTACCGGGAGCAGCCTCGCCGCTGCCGTCCTCGTCCTCGCCGCTCTCTGCGACCTCGGGCGGATGCAGCGTGGACATCATCGGTCCGTGTATCGTGACAAGCCCCGCCTTTTCGTGCAGCGCCGTATGCAGCGCTGTGATATCGCTGAACCCGATGAACAGCTTCGGATGCTTTGCTATCATATCGTAATCGAGCTTGTCGAGCATCGCAGCAGAGCCGTAGCCGCCTTTCAGACACAGTATAGCATCAATGCTGTCGTCCGCGAACAGGGCATTGAGCTCCTCGGCGCGTTCCTCGGGAGTGCCCGATGTAAAGCCGTCGCGCAGCTTCACTGTAGGCTCGAATATCACATGATAACCGAGCTCTTCGAGTGCCTGCGCCACCCCGCTGTAATCCGCGTTCGTCCAGCCTGCGGGAGCTGTCACCGCGATGGTATCTCCCGGATGCAGAGCCTTTCCCTTGACGGTCGGCACGGTTTTTTTCTCTTCATCGGTATTTGCGCCCGACGGAGAACGGTGGAATTCTTCAAGTGTGAGCCCGTTGTCGGTGATGAGATGCGCTATCTCGCTGCTGCCGACAAAGCGGAAGCTCCATGCGCGGTAGCCTGCTCCCGTCACGCTCTCCTTTCCCTCGGGAAAGCGCAGTATGAATCCGTGGTCTGCAAGGTGAGAATGGACGATATCGAACGTATCGCGGCAGTCGTTGTTGAGTACATCCTCATCGGTGAGCGCCCTGCCGTGCGACATTATGCACACATCCACCAGCAGACCCGTCTGATGCTCGGGGTGATACGGGCTGCCCGGCACCTTCCTGTCATCGGGAGAGCGCATACCGCCGTTTATCTCGATATCTATCCCCTCGCTCATGAGCTCATCGCGCAGAGCGTTGAAGGCGATATATGTCTCATGCTCGAGCTCGAACGTGCGCTCGTCGCCGTCGATATCGTTTTTCAGCGGCACGAGCTCGGTCTCGGCGGTCGGGTGGACGGGAGCGCCGTCCTCAGGTCCCATGAGCACAAGATAATCGGTCGGATACTTTGCGGAAAGCGCGGCAGGCTCGGTCTCGGCGGGGGCGGAGGTTATCACCTCGGTCTGCACCGCTGTCTCCTGCGGGGTCTTTCCTGCACAGGCGGAAAGCATCAGCACGGCTGTGAGCATCGCGCACCTGCGCAGGATATGTTCTTTCGGGATAGTGTTCATCAGTCTTTGTCCTCATCAAAGTATTCGGTAAGATCAATGGTCTCGCCTGTGATATCGTCCGTGGCGATAAAACTGTCGGGCGGGAAGGTATACCATGCCGCCGTTGCGGTATGGTCGTCCATATCGT